>NZ_CP066364.1 GCF_030323865.1 Pseudarthrobacter defluvii
GAGTTTTGACGAAGCGACGCAGACGGTCCTCATCGACACGGTCGCAGGTCCTTCACCGGACAGCCACCTTTCGGCTGCATACTTCGATCACGGTACAGAAGGAACACAAGAAATCGTTACCTCCCTTAGCACCGCCACTGCGAATCGGGTCGGGTTTGTGGGCATGTGGCACACGCATCCTTACGGAGTCGCCTCCCCCAGCGACAGGGACGAGGAAGGCATGGCCGACATCGTCGCGATGGACGGTGGCAGCCGCCGTGCGCTAATGCTCATCCTCGGGGGTAATGCTCCTATTTGGGAGGGTTGGCTCGATAGCGGGACCCTGCCCAACATTTACGCCCGGGTGATCAATCGGAACCCCGCCAGCCGACAGGAGGGAATGGTCGCGCCGTTCCTCACCTCTTCGGGTGCCTGGTTCCCTGGGGGATATACCTATCCAACAGGGCAATTCCCTACGGGTGCCGGAGAACGCGCAGGGATCGGCAGGGACCAATGAGCCCGAGGATTGGACTCGCGTTGTCTGGGGGCGGCTTTCGCGCAACAGCGTTCGGCCTCGGCAGCCTACGAGCCCTTCACGATCGCAATCTTCTTCCCCAGGTGACTGTCGTTTCGGGCATCAGTGGGGGGAGCCTCCTCGCTGCGATGTGGGCTTACGGACCGGAACGATTCGATGAGTTTGACGACTCCGTCACTACGCTCCTGCGTGGGGGACTCCAAACTGAGCTTGCTCGACGTGCCTTCACGCCACGGGCAGCGGGGCGTGCAATCGCCAGCGCTGTCCGGGCACTTGCCTCGAAGGAGGGGCGCTCCTATTCCCGCACTGATGCACTCGTCGATGCCCTGTCGTCGCGTAATTTCGGAGCCAAGCTCATCACTGATGTGACCCATGCAGGCATCGAGACCGTGATTTCGTCCACAGACATGAGAACCGGTAACGCAGTGCGATTCGGCAGCGCTCTCAGCGCATCTTCGCCGTTCGGGACAATCCTCGATGAGGTAACTGTTGCGGAAGCAGTCGCAGCCTCAGCGGCGTTCCCAGTTTTACTTCCCGCTTTGTGCCGAAGTTACGAATTCCTTGGTAGAGACGGTGATCGACGTAGCGAGCGATTGTCTTTGACCGACGGTGGTGTATACGACAACCTTGGCCTTGCTCCCTTACTCCCTGGCCGCTCAACCAAGTACAGTTCCCACGTATTCGATCTCGATTACATTGTCGCCGTCGACGCCGGACGCGGACGTACTGAGCGTTCCGCGGCTCGATTCATGGCCGGCAGGCTCGCCCAAAGTTTTGACATCACACACACAAAATCTCAGGACTCTGCCCGAAGCCGGATTCACTTGGCCCGCGAGCACGCGGAGGTAAAGGGCATTGTTCACGTCTACCTCGGCATGCGAGATGAGCGGCTGCCAATGCCCTTGGCGGACCTCGTCCCACGCGCAAGAGTCCAAAATTATCCGACGAACTTCGCTCCAATGAGGGATGTTGATTTGGACGCCATTGCGATCCGCGGGGAACAGCTCACTCGGACGCTGCTCAACAACTACACCCCCGACCTTGGAGGATAGTTTGCTACCCCTAGCTGCTTGTTCCCGTTCCTTGTTCCCGCGGCCGTAGACCTGCCCGGGGCTGCTGGGTGTCGGACCAGCGGAGTTTGTGCCAACAGTTTCTGCACAAAACAGAGAGATCGGGCATCCCTTGGGCAGGAGGGTTCGCCAGCGTAACCGTCCGGTTGGAATCTAGACCCTTCCGTCGAAGTGTGCCAATTGGCTGGTCGGGGCCCTATTCTGACGCTTTTGTCCTTGCTGCCTGACGTCAGGTTGGGGTGTAGTTCAGTCTGATCGGAGTTCTGAAGGACCGCGTAGCGCAAGAACTGCAGTAGGAGATGTAACTAGCCGTTGTTGACAACAGCGTGGCCAAAACAGGCATAATGGATAGGCCCTCTGTTTAAACCGATGAGTCGGAACTGGCCGATAAGAACCATATGTCGTCTAGTACTCTGCGAATACCACCAGATGAATCAATCTGAAACATGCGGTTTTCCGGTTTGCCACATGAAATGGATCTCTGCCCGCAACCTGAAGTACATGACGGCGATCGTGCGCGCCTGGGAATCATTGCGACAACGTAGCAAGTGCCACAGCTTGTGGCACATTTGCGGTCGGAGCCACATCCGCACCGTTCTCGACTAGGGCGTGTCTCCTAAATTCAAGTTGGTTTAGCCGGGATGCTTGATGGGTGTCGCGTACTTCTGTTTTGACCGATGGGCAGTGGGCCCGCATCCAGCCGTTGTTGCCGTCCTCTGATGGTCGTCGGGGTCGTCCTTTCCGGGATGACCGGCGCGTGGTCGAGGGCATCATTTACCGGTATCGGTGCGGGATCGCGTGGCGGGATGTGCCTGCCGAGTTCGGTCCGTGGCAGACCATTTGGAAGCGTCACCGTCGCTATAGCGGTGACGGAACGTGGGACAGCATCCTGGCTGCATTGCTGACGGTCGCGGACTCTCAGGGTGAAGTGGATTGGTCGGTCTCGGTCGATTCGACGGTGAACCGTGCCCACCAGCACGGCACCAACCTGCCGCGCACCACAGGGGGCCGGTTCGAATTACATGAATCTGTTTGCTGAGCCGGACGATCATGCGGTTGGACGGTCCCGGGGCGGATTGAGCACCAAGATTCACGCCTTGGTTGATGGCAAAGGCAGGCCCTTGGTTCTGCTAGTCGCTCCGGGCCAGGGCGGGGACGCGCCGATGTTCGCCCACCTCATGAACCAGCTGAAGATCAACCGGGCGGGTCAGGGCAGACCCAGAACCCGCCCGGACCGCGTCCGCGGTGACAAGGCCTACTCCTCGAGAGCGATCCGAACCCACCTCCGCGACCGCGGTATTACCGCAGTCATCCCGCAACCGTCCGACCAGATTGGCCACCGAAAGCGACGAGGTTCCACCGGTGGCAGGCCGCCTGCCTTCGACAAAGAGGACTACAAGGGCCGAAATGTCGTCGAACGAAACTTCAACATCTTCAAGCAATGGCGGGCCCTGGCGACCCGCTATGACAAGCTCGCCCTGACTTACCGCGGCGGAGCAGTTCTCCGGGCAATCATCATCTGGCTGACAGCTTTAGGAGACACGCCCTAGCGAACGAGGAAGAATTCCTGCGCAGCGTTCGATCGTGTGAATCACGGGGCCGGGTAAGGATGAAAGCGGTGGCGGCGTCCTGGTTGGGCGTTCACCGGCCCAGCTCTTGATGTTGCAATAGCTCGAGGGCGCCGCAACTATCCGTCAGGGACAGTTCAAGCCGTTCCGATTCGGGGTAGCGCACCACAGGGTTCTCGCCGCCCCATATCTGTACCGACTGGTCTGGGCCCCACTGCGGCCATCCCGGGTTTCCGGTTGCGGCGAAGCGGGTCCATGCGCTGCGCATCCGGATGCCGGATTCGATCACTGAGTCAGTTGGCTCCGGGATCAGCGCTCCCATTCCGGTGTCCAGGGTGTTGAAGGTCAAGGGCAAGTCAATGGCGTGCGGGGAGCCCATGCCCCCTACCGGGTCGATGCACAGCTCGTAGACGAACACGTGTCCCCCGGCGTCGGCGCCGGCCATGGCAGCCTGCAGTGTAGGGGCGAGGAACAGGTAGTCGGTATTGACCTTTTCGTAGAGCTCCCCGGGTTCTGCTTGCGGCATAATGGCGCGGTAGCCGTCGGCGTCTCCGTTGGGTGCGAAGATGTGCAGGGCGGTGTCCGCTTCTTCCGTGGTGATGCTAAACCGCTTTTGTTGGGCGGTGAAAAGACGGTATTCGTCGCGGGTATGGCCGGTGATTATGGGTATTTCGCGGGCGGCGCCATTTCGAAGCGCCGTCCATGGGTCCTCCGGCATCGTGTCTCCGTCCACGATCGGCCCAAAGATCGGCCCAAACGACGAGGAAGTGTAGGCGAGGGTACCCCATTCGTCGGCGCGGTTTCCCATGGTGCTGATGACCAGCCGCGTTGCGTCGGCCAGCGTCTGAGGAGTCAACGTCGCAAGGGTGCGTGCATCTGCTGTTCCTTCGATGCCGGCTGCGGCGGCGACGGCCTGGGTGACCGAGTGCGCGAGTGGTGGGGAGACGAACATCCGAGGAATACTCTGGGCGATGGCCCGATGGAACAGATTGCGGGCGCGTGGCATGGTTAGCAGGGCCAGGACACATCCGGCGCCTGCGGATTCTCCGAAGATTGTGACCTTTTGCGGGTCACCTCCGAAGCCGGCAATGTTGTCCCGCACCCATTCCAGTGCCGCGATCTGGTCGAGGATCCCGCGGTTGGAAACGGCGCCGTCGATCTGTCCGAAGCCGTCCACACCCATCCGGTAGTTCACGGTGACAACCAGGACGCCCTCGCGGACCAGTGCGGTCCCGTTGTACGCCCGTTCTGAACCTGCCCCGGCGAGGTAGGCTCCGCCGTGGAACCACACCATGACCGGCAATGCCTCTGGAGCTGCACTCGGGGCCCAGATGTTGAGGGTCAGACAGTCAGGTGCCGGATCGGTTGACGGCGGGATCTCCGAGCCAGGCAGTTGCAGGCCCTGGGGCGCCGGGGGCCCGTACGAGGAGGCATCGCGAACAGAGCTCCATGGAGTAGGGGCCTGGGGCGGTGCGAATCGGTGCCGGCCCCAGGGCGGCGCGGCGTAGGGGATCCCGAGCCAACTGCGCACCCCGTCATCTTCACGGCCTTGGACTGGACCTGTTTGAGTTAGCACCGGGTTGAGCATGGAACCGACCTTTCATAATTTGCAGAGAATATTTCTGCATTCAAGAGAATGACTGAAAATGTGACGTTCGTCAACCCCTCTGACATGAAAATTAGGTGAGTGCGGTGGGGTGCGTGGGGTGAGCGGTGTTATCCGGTCTGTTGCAGGGGTTCGAGAATAACTTGATAGCCGAGGGATTCTAGTTGTCTGACGGCCCGGGCCATGGTTTTAACGGGTGTCTGCCGGGTGAAGTAGTCGGCGCCGGGGTCGTTGTAGAGTTCGCCGGTGGTGAGCATGTGCCACGCTGCGGTGAGGATGGAGTGTTCGACGGCGACGAGGGCTTTGGCGGGTCCGCGCCGGGAGGCAATGCGCCGGTATCTGGCACCGAGGTAGGTGTTCTTCGATTTCGCGCAGGACAGAGCAGCGATGCCCAGGGCACCTTTGAGGTACCGGTTGCCGGGCCGTGTTTTGGTGGATTTGACCCGTCCGGCGGATTCGTTGGATCCCGGGGAAGTACCGGCCCAGGATGCCAGCTGCCCTGCGGTGGCGAATGCGCTCATGTCGGCGCCGGTTTCGGCGATGAAGATTTCCGCGATGGTGGTGCTGAACCCCGGGATGCTCACGAGGAGCTCCCGGGCGAAACGAAAGGGCTCCATCGCCGCCTCGATCCTGGCGCTGAGGTCGTTGATATCGGCGGTGTGGGCATCAATCCGGTGCAGATAGAGTCCGGTCATGTAGCGGTGGTGTTCGGTGAACCGGCCGTTGAGGGCTTGGGTGAGTTCAGGGATTTTGGACCGCAGCCGGCGTTGGGCCATCTCTGCCAGGGCCGCGGGGTCGGTCTGCCCGTCGATGAGTGCTTGGAGGATCAGTCGTCCGGAGACCCCGGTGATGTTCGAAGCTACCGAGGATAGTTTGATGCAGGCGTCCTCGAGGAGTTTCTCCAGGCGCTGGATTTCCCGGGTCCGTTCCTGAGTGATGATGGTCCGGGCCCGGGTCAGGTCCCGCAGTTCACGGATCGGAGGCGGGGGCACGAAGGAGGCCCGGACCAGCCCGTGGGCGCCCAGGTCGGCAAGCCAGGCAGCGTCGGAAACGTCGGTTTTGCGGCCCGGGACGTTCCTGGCGTCATGGGCATTGACCAGGATGATGTTCAGTCCGTCGTCTTCAAGCAGGTAGTAGAAGGGGCGCCAGTAATCACCGGTGGCCTCCATGACCACCAGATCCACGTGCTCGTCCAGGAGGTGTTCCTTTAGCCCCAGGATCTGCCCCGTCATCGAACCCCAGGTCGTGATGGTGGATGTGGTGGACCGGCCGCCGCGGCCCTGGATGCGGACACAGACCTTCGCGTCCTTCTTTGAAATATCGACACCCGCGCAGCGCGGGTGAATGACCTCCATGAGAGCTCACCCTTCCTCGAACAGTCCAACAGATGGCGTCTGTGTCCCGGGGAAGGCGGATAAACAACAAATCTGACATTCGTGCTCAACGGCAACATTCCACGGTCCCGCGGACAAAAGCTGCGCCCTCCACCACCAAACTCACTTACAGGCTCACCGGCACTAAAGAGAGACCGGGGTCGACCGGAACACACTCTTCAGTCTGCTCCGGCAGCCCCGACACCGCAAAGGTTCCCCACAGCAGTACATTTTCGGCCCCCACGGCGGAGCGAAAGCGCCCCTGAGAAACTCACTTCAGAGAGAGGAGCATAGGCCGAGTCAATGGCCATTTTCGGGTGAGTCAGAATCACGGGCGGCCTCTTCGCCCCTGTCCAACTTCCGAATCGAGGCCATCTCTCCCGCGGTGAGCGAGAAGTCGAAAACGGATAAGTTTTCTTTGAGCCACAGAGGGTCGGATGCTTGCGGGATGGGGACGATGTCCTGTTGGACATGCCACCGCAGCAGGACTTGGGCTGGAGATTTGTCCAGGCGCTGAGCGATCTCGATGATCAGCGGATTCGCCCGCAGACCGGAGGACCGACCGATAGGACTCCAGGCTTCGGTGACTATTCCCAATAACCTGTGGACAGCGCGCGGCTCAGTCCGGGCAAGGTCGGGGCTCAGTTGGATCTGGTTTACGTCCGGAACTACTCCCGTTGCATCGATAATGTCCTTCAGGTGGGCTGGTTTGAAATTTGAAACTCCAATGGCTTTTACACGGCCCTCCTCCAGCAACTTCACAAGGCCCTTCCAGGCGTCCACGTACTTGCCCAAGGCCGGAACCGGCCAGTGACACATGAACATGTCCAGATGGTCAAGGCCGAGTTTGCGCAGGCTCTCGTCGTAGGCGCGCTGCACTCCATCGATGCTGTGGGACTCTTTGTTGAACTTGCTGGAAATAAATAATTCGGATCGGGGGACGCCGGCGGTGCGGATGCCCCGGCCGACTGCTTCTTCGTTTCTGTACTGGAACGCGGTGTCGACCAGGCGGTAACCGCTCTGCAGTGCGAAACGCACCGCAGTTTCGCACTCGTCTTCCAGCATCGGCCAGGTTCCGAGGCCAAGCCGGGGAATGGTGTGTCCGTGCGGCAATTTCAGCCGGGGAATGTCCGAAGCAGTGGTGTCAGTCGTTTCAGTTGTCATCGGGCACCTTTTTCTCGGGAGCTTCAAGCTGAGTTTGTTGGAGCGGCCTGCCTGGACCTGATTCTGTTGGCGCGATCTGCGCTGGAAGGTCTTTTCTGCGGATACTTCCAGCTGCTGGAAGGGTCATGAGGACGCCGGCCGTGACCAGCGCTGCGGCAACAGGGACCACGCTGACCAGCAGTGCCATCACAAACGGTGTTAGGAAGAGCGCTGAAGCCCGTACCGTGCCAGTCAGGGAGAGAGCATCCCCGCGTTCTTCCGGGTGCACTTCATCTGCAGCTATGGCCGGTCCGACAGTCTGGAGGATCCCGGCACCAACGCCGGAAACAGCGAGGGCGGCGGCGGCGGCAACTGCGGCGCCGGCCAGTGGCCCCGCCGCGGCCAAGCCCGTCCCCGTGGCCAGGAGGCCCGTGAGAAGGGACGTCCTGTTTCCCCGCCTGCGCAGCCAGCTCGCAGATGCACTTCCGGCCAGGACGGCAGCGTTGGGTATGGCTACCAGGATTCCGATGACGGCGACGGGTTGGCCGGCAAGGGAGAGCACGATGGGAACGTAGGAGTCCAAGAGGCTCTTCCAGGCGCCCGCTCCAGCGTTCATCCAGCAGGCGGCATCGACGCCAGGGCGCCGCCAGAGGCCTCGCGCCATTATTCCGCCTGTGGCATGCTCCGGAGCGAACACAGGAAGCCTAGTCAGAAGGGCAGCAGGGATGACGGCCGCCGATCCTGCCGCTGCCGCCACGATCAGCGGCAGCGGTGTCGAAAGTTCCCAGAGATAACCGGCAAGTGCAGGTCCCAGCAGTGCTCCGACCCCTGCGGCGAGATTCACGTCAGTCAGTCCCTTGACAGACGAGGTCGACATGCGGACGGCGTGCGTCTGGCTGCTGGTCCAGAACAAGGCTCGAGCCGAGCCCTGGACCAGCTGGGATACTACGAAAATTGCCAATGCATCTGAGACTGCGATCAGAGCGCACGAGACGGCAATCATGAGCGCTGCTCCCACGAGGAGGGCTTTGTCTGGGACCCTGCGCATCAGTGCTCCCAGGAAGATCCGGGTCACTAACTGCGAGACTGCTGCAAGTGCAACCATCATTCCGACTTCGACCGTGCTGTACCCCACGGCAATGGCCAATATCGGCACCACCACTGCCAGGGTTCCAAGGGCGAACGAGAACAATACCGTCGCGGCAATGCTCAGGATTCTGTCAGCGCCGGACAGGCCCACGGTCTGGCCTTTGCAGGATGATGGCACGCCGCCCTTGGGTCGGAGTCCGGTTAGAGAGCCGGCACGGCGATTTCTGCGCCGTGCCGGGCTTACCCGCGGACATGTTCGAGATAGGTGTTTGCTTCTTCCAGACCGACAACATCGCCGTATTTGTTGTCAATGTCGAAAAGGCTGGCGAGGTGCGGCAGTTCGGCCCGGTCTCCGACGCCCTCCTCAACAACGATGGTGTGGAATCCGTAGGAACATGAATCCACGGCGGTAGCCCGGATGCATCCGCTGGTGGTGCCGCCGATGAGGATCAGCGTATCGATGCCTTTGGACACCAGACGGGCCGCGAGATCGGTGCCGAAAAAGCAGGATGCATACTTTTTCACGAGCAGCATTTCATTGTTTTGGCGCTCGAGCCTGTCGTCGAGTTCCACCCATTCGCTTCCCTCAACCAACCAGCTGTTGGACGGGATTTTCCGGATCCATTTACCGGCCTCCTGCAGGTCGGTGTCGTACGCGACAGTTGAAAAGATGATCGGAACGCCAGCGCCCCGAGCTCTTCCAAGAAGTTCCTGGGCTGCCTTTAGCTGTTCGTCAAGGTCTCCGGCCAAGGGCGATCTTGAATCCGTGAATCCGCGGATCATGTCAACCACCAGAAGCGCCGGGCGGCTCCCGAAACCGATCCTTCCGCCCAGTCCCTTTTCCTTGAATTGGGACCTTAACCTCTGGTATTCCTCTCGGGCAGCAGTCGCAGACATGCTTTCCCCTTTCTTAGAGCGTTTCAGTACTCAGACACGTAGGCAAGCGGGCGTGCAGGCCCCCTGGGGCTAGACCTTGTTGCCCAGCCGCCGTTCGACTGCCCACAGGGCGAGGTTCCCGGCCAGTGCGATCGCAGCGAGGAGCACGATGATGCCGTACATGGTTGGCAGGTCCAGCATGCCGTAGGCCCGCAGCGCCAAAAGCCCGAGACCGGCACGCGCAGCGAAGAATTCGGCGATGATCACGTTGATGAACGCGATGCTGAAACCGATACGGATGCCAACCATGAGCGAGGGTGCCATGGCCGGAATGTATATCTTGGTCACCGTCTGCAGCGGGGATAGGCTCAGCGAGCGTGCCAGCTTGGGCAGGAGCGGGTTGATGGCGCGGACGCCTGCGGTTGTTGAGACCATGATGGGGAATACCGCTGCCAGCGCGGCCATCGCCGATTGCGCTCCCACACCCACTCCGAAAATCTGGAGAAGGATGGGAAAAAAGATTACGCGCGGGATGGCGAAGGCGCCTGCGACGATGGGATCGAAGACGGCACCGAGAAACTTGCTCCGGCCAATGGCATAGCCCAGTGGAAAGCCTATGGCAGCAGCGATGAGGAAACCGATAGCCACCGCCTGCAAGGTCGCGTTGAGGTGCCGGTAAATGGAGCCATCGGCGAAGCGCTTCGCCAGCGCGTTGAGCGAGTCAGTGGGCGAAGCGACGAGGTCACTTATGGAAGACAGCAGTGCCCACAGGAGCACCAAGGCCACCAACACGGCAGCACGCCACACGTTGTCCCGGATGACCCTGGATCTGTTCGCACTCTGTTGAGTGGTGACTGTCGGCAACGAAGGAATCGTTACATCGGTACTCACAGCATGTCCCTTCTGATGCGTTTCTCCAGCCAGGTAAGCACGCTGTTGACCAGTACGCTGAGGACGATGACAACAGCGATATAGGCCCACATGTCTGCTGTGTTCAGTTCCCGGTAGTAGAAGCCGGCGCGGAAGCCGACTCCTTGGGACGCGAGGATGAACTCCATGGCAACGGTGCCGATGACGGCGTAGATAAATCCGAGCTTCACGCCCGGGAAAATAAGCGGCGTCGCCGCCGGAAAGAGAACTTTTAAGTAGTACTGCCGCGGGGAGGCGCTGACCGAATTGGCGAGCTTGTGAAGAATAGGCTTGATGGCGTTCAGGGCAACCATCGTGGTCAGCGCAATTGGAATCAGGGACATCGATGCGGCTATAACGATGATCGGTCCCGCGTTGAGTCCCATCACGGCCAAAAGAACCGGATAAAACAACAAAGTGGGCATTGCATAGCCGGTGACGATGAAGGGCTCAAGGATGCGCCCTGCAGCCGGTACCCGCCACAAGAAAACCCCGAGCGGGACTCCCAGCACAAGTCCGATGGTGAACGCCACCAGAATGGTAGTAAGGGTTCGGGCTGCGTCCTGGCCAAACTGTTCCGTCGGGACGATCGAGGCCAGCCGGGTCAGAATCTCCGATGGTGGCACCATGAGGGACCGGCTGATCATGCCGGTTCTGGTAGTGAGCTCAAGGACAACGACAAGCGTCACAATGATTGCCCAACGGACCAGCGATGAACGCGGTACCATAGCGGCCTTTTGCTTGGCCGGCACGGCCGGGGTCTTCTCCAGAACGCTCACGCCAGCCGCGCCCCTGGTCCCAACGTTTTCTCCGCCTCAACCTTTACCAGCGCCCAGAGGTGGTCTTCCAACTCACGGAACCTTGGCAGCGCGTGGGTTCCCTCCGGCCGGGGCCGTGGCAGATCGATGGTTACCACCTCTTTGACAACGGAGGGCCTGGCTGACATGACCCAAACCTCGTCGGAAAGGTACACGGCTTCCTGGATATCGTGGGTGATGAACAGGACTCTATTGCGTGTCTTTTCCCAGATACGGAGCAGTTCCCGGCCGATGAACTGCCGGGTCTGCTGGTCCAAGGCGCCAAAAGGCTCATCCATGAGCAGGACGCGCGGCTCCATGGCCAAGGCCCGTGCGATCGCAACACGTTGCTTCATTCCTCCGGAAAGCTGGCCGGGGCGGTGGTCCTCGAAACCGGTGAGCCCGACAAGTTCGATCATGCGGCGGGCGCGCTCATGGCGCTCCGCTTTCGGGACGCCTTTGACCTCGAGGCCGAAAGCGACATTGTCCAGGACCGTGCGCCAGTGCAGGGTGGAGTCTTCTTGGAACACCATGGCAGTGTCCCGCCGGGGGCCGGTCACGCTTTCACCGTTTATGCTGACCGAACCCTGCGTGGGCTTCAGCAGGCCGCCGACCATGTCAAGCAAGGTGCTTTTTCCGCAGCCGCTGGGACCGATAACGGAAACGAATTTGCCTTCCGGTATGGCGCCCGAAACGTTAGCGACTGCGTGGGTGACTCCTGTCGCGGTGCCGAAAGTCATTCCGATATTGTCGAAAACGACGTCACTGTCGTGTCCTACTGAATCGATCGGGGATATCTGGCTCATGAAAGGAAGTTCCTCATAACGATGGCGTTCATGTCCGGTTCTTTGGTGATCTGGCCTTGTTCTTTACCGGCGGCGACGACGGCGGCCAGCTGGGCATCGGTGAAGTCCAGGCTGTAGAAGTTCTGCGAGTTCTTCAGCGCCTCAAGAGCCACCTTGGGCTCGTATTTGATTGCCTTCCCGTAGGCGTCGGCGGCCTTTTCGAGGTCGTTGGTAATCAGGTCCATCGCCTTCTTGAGCGCACGGCCCCAGCCCTTCAACGCCTCGGTATTTTCGTCGATGAAGGATCCTGTCGCGACGAGGCAGGTGTCCGACCAGTCCGTTACGTAGTCGCGGGAACGCCAGATCACCTTCGCTCCGCTTTCGGAGGCGATTTTCTCGGAAAGCGGCGAAGCCGTCCACGCTACGTCAACAACTTTCTGGGAGACGGCGGTCCACGAATCGCTCGCTGAGCCGACGCTGATAAGTTCAACGTCCTTGCCTGGGACTAAGCCAGCGGCCCGCAGCGTGCGGTCTGCGAAATACGAGGAGTTTGATCCTGGCGTGCTGACTGCCACTTTCTTGCCCCTGACATCCTCAATGGAGGTGACGGGAGAGTCGGGCAGCGCAATGAAGTCGACAGAAGCCGCCGTATAAACATTGCCGAAGATTTTTACGTCCATGCCCTTCTCGGCCGCGATAAAGACGGGAATAGTGGACGACGTACCGAAACCTATGCCGGATTCGATTCCTCGAACAGTGTCAAGCCCCCCTGGGAACTGAATATGCTCAAGGGTCAGCCCCTCTTCCTCGTAGTAGCCTTCCGTCTGGGCGATAAAGAAGGGGGCGGAATGAATAAGACTGGCCAGACCAGTAATAGCAACGTCGCCGGAATATCCCTTCTTACCCCCGCCGCTGCCGCCGCTGTCCTGGCCGCACGCCGTGAGGCCTCCCAGAAATAACGTCCCGCCCGCTGCCGCTGTGATCTTGATAAATCCGCGGCGTCCCATTGGTTCAAAACTCATTCGGCTCTCCCTCATCTTCGTGTCAGATCCGTGGTTGTACAAGTGAAACACATCACTTTATTGCTGTCCAGATAAAAGTTCTGTACAGCAGAGGCAGTGGTAGGCCTTTGTTCTTGACCACCCTGATGTCGTTCTAATGGCTTCGATGCCCGCTCTGCCGTTGCAACAACGGGGACGGTGGGTGTTCGAGCGCCGACAATCAAAGGCGGTGATGTGTCTGTAGAGGAATGGTCAGGGTCCAGCAAACGGTTGTGGTTCGAAAGCCCGCAGGGCTCACCGTCCAGGCCCGATAGTCTCTCGTCCAGGTATCGGAATGGACCGCGGTCGTCCTAGAAGACCGGCTCGCCAACGATCGGGGACGCTTCACACGCCTTGGTTGGCCCCTTCCCCAGCGAACGGGTCGGAAAACTTGGACATGACGCGGACATGACGAGACCCTGGATCGGGAGAGCCGAGGATCCGGTGGTGTGTCGACCGGTCATTGAGATTGTCACTGACTTCCGCCGCCCGTTCGTCCCGAACCAGGCCCCTATGATGGAAGCATGCGTCCGTGCTGGGAGCTTCATGTGGAGCCGGAGCCGCGAGCTCCCCTCGATGGCGTCGCCCGTGACCTCGGCCTCGTTTCGGACGTCTCTGCGGGACGACGGGGGGCGGTGATGCGTCTCTGGCAGCCGGACCGGACCGTCGTGCTGGTCGCGGAGGAAGCGTCTCGCACAGCGCCGCGGGAGGACGTGCCCGTTGTTGCGCGCCCCACGCCCGGTGGGCAGTGGCTTGCTGCCGGACCTGCGGCCATCCTGTGGTCGACGATCGCCACCAGGGAAACGCTCGGGATCAGCGGAACGGAGGACCCGCTCGAAGCCGCGTCTGAATGGGTGCTCGCCTCGTTGCGCCAGCTGGGAATGCAGGTGAGCCTGCAGGCAGGCGGAACGATTTGGACACCGATGGGCGTGGTCGGCGCTTGCGCGGTCGTCAAGCAGGACGGCGTCATCCTCGCGCAGGGCATCGTTGATTATGCAATGGATGCGGGTGATTGCGTGGGGACGGATCCGGTGCCGGCGGAGAACGTCCGTAGCCAATCGGGCTTGCCCTTGCCGCTCGTTATCGATCGTTTCGCGCGCATGGCGCGCACGCTCTTCCGGGCAAAGGTCATCTCGCCGGCATCCGGGTCGGCCTTACCTCGGTCCTGAGGCAAAGACGGGGTGTGTCCCAGGAGGGTTTCTGGGACACCCCCTGTTGAACGTCGGTGATCAGCCCGTGTAGGCCTTCGTGATGAGGTCGACGTACTCCTGTGGTGAGCCCATCACGTCGTTGACGAGCTTCTGCACGTCGTCGCCGCTCGTATAGTGGACCGGCCGCTTGGTGTCGGCGGCAGCCTTGATGAAGGCCTTGTCGGTCATGACCTTCTCGAAGGCGTCGCGGATTGTCTGCAGCGTGCCCGGGTCCATTCCTGGGGGGGCCGCGAGGAGGCGGCCGCTGGAGATGAGCTTCGTGTGCAGCGTTGCGAGTTCCTTCTGGTCGCCCTTCACCACGTCGAGGAGGTTGTCGACGTCCTTGATCTCCTTCTCACCGGTGTTCTCGCCGATGACGAGGATCGGTTTAAGATCGCCGGCGTTGATACCTGGCTGCTGGCTGCCGAACGAGCGCGAATGCAGCTCGACGTTGCCCTGGATAACGTTGAGGCTGGCCTCGTTGCTGGACTTGAAACCGGTCACGACCTGGTTGTCCATGCCAAGGAGCTGGTTCAGAACTACGGCGTCGATGTACTCGTTTGAGCCGGGGCCGGTGGCCGCGAAGCGTTTGCCAGCGATGTCGTCCACTGACGCGATGCTGGAGGACTTGCTGGTGGCGAGCACGTCGGGTTCGGAGCTGATTTGGCCGATGTAACTCATTGTCTTCGCGTCGTACCGGACGCCGTTGGTCTTCGCGATCGCAGCACCGAGGTGGCCGGGGCCGTTGAGCAGCACGAGGGTTTTCCCGTCCGGCTTGGCGTGCACGGACTCGTTCGTGGCGAGGATGCCGCCCGCGCCGGGCTTGTTCTCGACAATTACTGTAGCGCCGAGCTCGTCGGCAAGCTTCGGGGCCAACATGCGGGCGTAGGCGTCGTAGCCCCCGCCCGGGTCGAACGGGACGACCAGCGTGATCGTCTGGTTTTTCAGTTTGGCCGCTGCGTCCTCCGGGGAGGTTGACGCGCCGGTGGCACCTGCCGACGAGCAGCCTGTGAGTGCGCCGCCGGCGAGGGCGAGGGCGGCGAGGCCGAGTGCGAGCTTACGCATTGGGACGGGTCCTTTCGATTTTGGTGCGCCCGGACCATAGGCGGCCGGGCGGTGACGCGGGAAGGGAGAGCAGGGAAACGGGCGCTCAGGCGAGGCCGAGCAGCCCGCCCGGCAGCGGCAGTTTGAGGGCGATCGCGAAGACCACGTAGATGACGCCGCCGAGCAGGGCCGCGTAGATGGCGGCGAACCACCACGACTTGGCGGTTTGGAAGCGCAGGTAACCTACGGTGAAGGCGACCATGGCGAGGTAGATACCGAAGACCGACAGTGCGACAAAGAAGCCGCCGAGCCAGCCGAGCGAGGTGATCCAGTCCCGCGTCGAGAGGTTCTTGAAGAACTCGTACTCCTGCTCGGCCACCGACTTGGCGGCCTCGGGCACGTTGGTCTTCGGGGCGGCCGGCTTGGGCGGGAAGAACAGCACCCGTACGAGTAAGGAGGCGCTGGCAATCACACCCACGCCGCTGACGCCGAGAGGGAAGTAGGCGGCGAGGTCCCTCCAGCCCGTGGCCATCAGGAACGCCACGACGAACACGACGAGCAGCACGGATGTGATGATCAGATCGGGCTTGTGCACGTGGCGCCCCCGCGAGCCGCCCTCGCCGTCGCCTTCGATGGAGTGGATCATTTCGGTGCTCATACGAGACCTCCGGTGGCCAGGAGCTCGCGCTTATCGGCGCGCTTTTTGCGAGCGGTGCGGACCGCGGTGAACATG
This sequence comes from Pseudarthrobacter defluvii, assembly GCF_030323865.1. NCBI lineage: Bacteria > Bacillati > Actinomycetota > Actinomycetes > Micrococcales > Micrococcaceae > Pseudarthrobacter > Pseudarthrobacter defluvii. The sequence goes on from NZ_CP066364.1 coordinate 15,738, forward strand.
ATCATGCCGGCGATGATGACCTCGATGACGATCACGCCGGGCCGGCTGAGCCAGTTGAACTGGAACAGCGCGTAGCTGACGGTGAAGTACCGCTCGAGGATCTCGCCGAGCACCAGACCAAGCAGCAGCGGGATGCGGGGCCACTTGAAGCGGCTGCACATCACGCCGATGGCGAGGAAGACGAGCATGATCCAGACGTCGTCGAGCGAGCTGGTGTTCGAGAATGCGCCGATGGTGAGCATCGTGATGAGAAACGGTACGAGCAGCCTTCCGGTCACCGAGGTGAGCTTGGCAAGGGGACGGATCAGCAGGTAGCCGAGGATGACAGCCGCGATCGTGCTCAGCACGATGATCCACACGAGCGAGAGCGTCACGTTGAGGTGCTCGCCCAGCATCTCGGGGCCAGGATTCAGGCCGAGGATCAGGAACGCGCCGAGTAGCACCGCCATGCTCGCGCCCGACGGCACGCCGAAGGCGATCGTCGGTACGAGGTGGCCCCCGTCCTTCGCTGTCGTGGTCGCACCTGCGGCGATCACGCCCTCGATCGAACCGTTGCCGAACTCCTCGGGATGCTTCGAGGTTTGCTTGGCGTGGCCGTAGGCGATGAACTGGGACACCGATCCTCCGAGACCGGGCATCATTCCCAGGACGGCACCGATGGCACTGGTGCGCAGCATCAACGACCAGTGGCGAAAGGAATCCTTGACGCCGACGAGGATGCCGCCAAGGTGTGGCGGCACGGCCGTCTTGGTGTCACCGTCTTTGTCGAGCATGGACTGCAGCACTTCGGCACCGCCGAGGAGACCGACGACGACGGGGACAATGCCGATGCCCTCCCAGAGGTGCAGGCTTCCGAAGGTGTACCGGGCCGCACGCGACTCTGATCTGCCTGAAAACGGCCATTGATTCCGACGATGCTTCTTCACGGAATCGAGAGGGGTTGACGAACCTCACATTTTGCGTCATCCTCTTGATTACAGAAACCTTCTCTGCAACACAGAGAAGACATGCGGGCCCAACGAAGGAGACCTCTCATGACAGACCAGACCAGCGTTATCCAGGACGTGCAGCGCGGCATGATTCCTGCACACATTTACAACGATAAGGAGATCTTCGAGCTCGAAAAGGAGCGCCTATTCGGACGGAGTTGGCTCTTCGTTGCCCACGAGTCCGAAGTGCCCGAAGCCGGCGACTACGTAGTGCGCCGTGTACTCGAAGATTCATTCATCATTTCCCGAGACGAAAAGGGCGAGATCCGTGCTCTCTTTAACATGTGCCTCCACCGGGGAATGCAGGTCTGCCGGGCCGAGATGGGAAACGCCTCGCATTTCCGCTGCCCCTACCACGGCTGGTCCTACCGCAACGATGGTCGCATCGTGGGTCTGCCGTTCCACAAAGAGGCCTACGGTGGGGAAGAAGGCTTCAAGAAAAAAGGTCAGACTCTGCTCCCCGCTCCTTCTCTGGGGGTATACAACGGTCTGATTTTCATCAGCCTTGACCCTGACGCGGAACCCCTTGAGGACTTCCTGGGCGACTTCAAGTTCTACATGGATTACTACACCAAGCAAAGCGCTGACGGCATCGAACTCCGGGGCCCCCAGCGCTGGCGTGTCAAAGCGAACTGGAAGATCGGCGCCGAAAACTTCGCCGGCGACATGTACCACACTCCCCAAACGCACACGTCAGTTGTTGAAATCGGTCTCTTCCGCGAACCCAAGGCTGAGAAGCGCAAGGACGGAACAACCTACTGGGCCGGCAACGGCGGCGGTACCACCTACAAGCTCCCCGAGGGCACCTTGGAGGAACGGCTTCGCTATGTCGGCTACCCCGACGACATGATCGCGCGGATGAAGGAGCAATGGAGCCAGGAGCAGCTTGATGTAGTCGGCAAGGACGGATTCATGGTCTCGGCCGCATCGGTCTTCCCAAACATGAGCTTCGTCCACAACTGGCCCCGCGTAGAAGAGGACTCCGACGAAGTCCTGCCGTTTATCTCCATCCGCCAATGGCAGCCCATCAGCGAGGACGAGACCGAAATCGTTTCGTGGTTTGCCGTGGACAAGAACGCGTCAGAGGAGTTCAAAGCCCTTTCGTACAAGGCATATCTCATGTGCTTTGGCAGCGGCGGCATGTTTGAACAAGACGACGTTGAAAACTGGGTCTCGCTGACGAGCACGGCGGGCGGCCCTATGGCCCGCCGCCTCCTGCTCAACAGCCGGATGGGCATGCTGGAAAACGGGCAGAACGTCGTAGAACCCCTGACCTCAGATGAGTATTCAGGACCAGGTTCCACACGAATCGGCTACAGCGAATACAACCAGCGTGAACTCCTGCTGCGGTGGGCTGATCACCTCGAACGACCGATGGAGAAAGCGGCCCAGCTGCACGTCGGAACCGATCCTATTCAGGCACCCGCGGCCACCGAGGCGGATCCTTCACGGGCCGCCGTCGGGAGCACTGCCATCCCAGCCGACCCGATCCTCACAAAGGAGGCCTAGGCCATGAGCGTTGAAACCGATCGCAACGGCAAGACCCTTTCGGAGCAGTCTGTTCTCGGTGGCCATGCCCCACGCACCCAGAGGATAGGGGAATCCCTCCCGTTCGATGATGCGCTCCACCTTCAGGCGCACCGTTGGCTGGTTGACGAAGCCTACCTCCTGGACGCCCAGGACTATGACGCATGGATGGCACGGATTGCTGAGGACGTGCATTATCTGATGCCCGTGCGGGTGACGACCGCCCTGGGTGCCGGCTACAGCACGTCCCCCGGTATGGCCCATCTTGATGAAAACAGGTACTCGCTCAGCCGACGGGTAGCCCGGTTTGCCACAGAGCATGCCTGGACCGAAGACCCTCCCTCACGGTTGCGCCACTACATCACGAACGTTCGGACGTTCCGCACAGACAACCCGAACGAAATCATCGTTGATTCGGCGGTGCTGCTCTTCCGCAGCAGGGGCGATGTACGGGAGGCCGCTACGGTGTCCGCCGGACGTGAGGACCTTCTGCGCCGCACCGGTACCGGATGGGAACTGGCGCGTCGGACCATCATGGTGGATGAGTCGGTTATCCGCATGCAGAATCTGGCCATATTCCTATGAAAATTGGTTGGGAAGGCGAGGAAGAAGACCGCCTTGCCGCCATTCGCGCGGCAGAGGAACGCGTCCGGCTGGAAGCGCATGCCACTGGCGCTCCGATCGTGATTGCCAATGAGTTTTCCGAGGTGCACATCACAAGGGTGGAGACCCGCAATGGCTCCCGGCTGATGATCAAATCCCCGCGCTCCGCGCAGTGGGTTTCATTGTGCCCGCTGGAACTCGAGGCGCTGACATGGCAGGCGCCGGCAACGTTTTCGGCCATGATCGGAAATCCATTCGGTCCGCTCATCGCCGAGGATGAACGACCGCCCCAATTCAAGAAGAACAGCAACACTTAGGCCAAGGAGTTTGAGCATGCCAGTCGTAAAAGCAGACCTAGCAGCCTGCCAGGGGTACGCCAACTGCGTTGTCGGGGCGACCGATTATTTTGATCTGGATGACGACGGGATCGTAGTCCTCCTCAAGACTGAAGTACCCGAGGCTGACCGGGCCCGGGTCGTGGAGGCAGCCCGCAGCTGCCCCGTTTCCGCCCTGATAGTGGAGGACTAATTGAATACAGTAACTGTCATCGTGGGCTCCTCCATCGGGGGTGTACGGACCGCACAGTCCCTACGCCTGGAGGGATACGAAGGACGTATCGTTCTCGTCGGTGAAGAAACGGAACTGCCCTACGACAAGCCGCCGTTGTCCAAAACTGTCCTGGCAGGTACAGCAACTGAAGCCTCCATCTGCCTACTGGACCGCGACCAAGCCCAGGAATTAGGAATAGAGCTGCAACTTGGACGTGCAGCAACCGGGATCGACATCGCAGGAAACCTGCTGAATCTGCAAGGTCAGGAAGCTCTGCACTTCGACAACCTGGTCATAGCCACAGGCGCCTCCGCCCGCCCATCGCCGTGGGGGCAGCGGCCTGGCATCCATGTTCTTCGCACCCTCGACGACGGCCGCAGCCTCCGTGCGGACCTCGCGAAGGGTGGACATCTGGCTGTTGTCGGCGCAGGTTTCATCGGCGCCGAAGCCGCGGCGACAGCGCGGGCGCTTGGTCTGGAAGTGACAGTTATCGACCCACTCCCGATCCCTATGAGCCGCATCTTCAACGCGGAAGTCGGACAGTGGTTCGGAGACCTTCACAGTAGCAATGGCGTGAAGACAATCTTTGGTACCGGAGTCGAGTCCATCGACGGCGAACAGGGCTCTTTCGCCCTGCGGCTTACCAACGGTCAGAACCTGGAGGCCGCCACAATTCTGGTCGGCATTGGCGCCGTTCCCAACGACGCCTGGCTCGCATCTTCCGGTCTGCTCGTGGACAACGGCCTGGTGCTCGACGAATACTGCCGCACCGTGGATGCCCCACACATATATGGCGTCGGCGACGTTGCACGATGGCGGCACCAAAAACATGGCGAAGATATCCGGATCGAGCACTGGACCAACGCCGTCGAGCAGGCCGCGTGCGTGGCTTACAACATCACGCATCCGGAGACTCCCCGCGCCTACACTCCCGTCGAGTACGTCTGGAGCGACCAACACGATTGGAAGATCCAGGTGGTAGGCCGGGTGGGCGGAAAGGCTGAACACGTCGTTATCGGACATCCGGAAGTTCACGGGCGCTTCGCCGCGCTATATACGGTTGACGGCACCAGCCTGAGTGGTGCCGCCATCGTGAACTGGCCTAAGGCGCTCCTGGCCTGCCGCCGCGGCATGGGTACGGGAATAACAGTTCAAGAACTGCGGGAGAAACTCGAACCAATGCTAGACCCCCAACCCTTGGCGGCATCCTGATGGGACAGACTTGGTCACCCCTGACACATGCAGGGGCGAGGGAAGCGATTGCTTTGGCCTGCCGTGTGCTGGCACACCGTGGCCTGGCAGACGGCATCCTCGGCCATATCAGCCTTCGAATCGGCGAGAACAGCCTGCTGGTCCGATGTAGGGGTCCCCAGGAGCGCGGGCTGGCATTCACCGAAGCCAGCGACATCCGTTTGGTCGACCTTGACGGCAACCCCGCTGCTGAAGGCGAGTTGGAGGGGGGATACTCCGCCCCTAACGAACTCCCCCTGCACACGGAACTGTTACGCCAACGCCCCGACATCAACGCGGTCGTCCACGCGCACCCGCCTCGGGTCGTCGCAGCTGACCTCGCCGGGCTTGGCATCCGCCCGATCGTCGGAGCCTTCGATATTCCAGGCACCCGCCTGGCAGCAGGCGGGGTACCCGTGTATCCGCGGGGAGTACTGGTCAGGAACCGCCAGTTGGCTGCGGAAATGCTCCACGCCATGGGTGATCGTCCTGTCGTGCTGCTCCGCGGACACGGGCTGACCAGCGCCGCAGGGAGCGTGGAGCAAGCAGTACTCCAGGCAATCAGCGTAGATACCCTTGCAGGGTTGTCGCTTCAGGTGACTTCAGCTGGGGGAGCGCTCAAAGACCTCCCAGACTCGGACATGGCTGAACTGCCAGACCTCGGTGGGTCGTTCAACACGCAAACGGCTTGGAGACACGAACTCGCTCGGATTAACGCTGCATGGTGAAGCTAGCCGACAGGAGCGTACAGACTCTCATCCCGGGGACGGAGGGGACATCTGACATGTCTTCTGACCCTATGAACGGCACATCCAAACACGGCCCGCCACCGCAGTACCCCATCGAATCTGTTGACAATGCATTGCGACTGCTCCTGCTATTCGAAACCCAGCCCAGCATCCGGTTAACAGATGCGAGCAACTATCTTGGTGTTGCATCGTCGACAGCGCACAGGCTTATGGGGATGTTGCTCTACCGAGGCTTCGTGCGACAAAACCCGGCTACTCGCGCATATGAACCAGGCCAGGCGCTCAGTTCCATCGCCTTCGCCATCAGACGCCAGGTAGACATCAGGGCCCTCGCTCGTCCCGTACTTGAACAGCTGTTCCAACAAACCGGGGAAACAGTCCACTTCGCCACGCTCGAGAGGACAGACGCCCGATTCCTTGATGCCATTGAAAGCTCAAGGGCAGTGCGGGTGGGCTCCCGCCAAGGCATCACGCTGCCAGCCAACTGCACTGCGACAGGAAAAGCGATGCTGAGCCGGCTCACTCAGGAGCAGCTACGGGCCCTGTACCCGAATAAGGAACTCCCCGTGCTGACGGAAAACTCAATCAAGACAAGAACAAACCTCGAAGCCGAGCTTGATGAGATCCGCCGAGCGGGATACGCCACGAGCAGAGAGGAAAGTGAAGACGGAGTTACGTCGGTCGCCGTGGCTATTACGGGCCCGTCCGGGGCGCTTTTCGGGATTAACGTTTCGGTGCCGGCTCACCGGATGTCGGACAAGTTGCGCGCGGAACTTGGGGGAATGATCCGCGTCGCCGCTGAAAATTTGCAAGGCCTGCTGCTTTAGCCGGCTGCAACCCACAATGCGGTCGGTCCCGCTTGTTACTCCAGTAGCCCGTTGATCTTTGATCCTCTGCCAAGGTGACCCTGATGCCTTGCCCTTGAGATGCTACAGATGTCGCAGGGCGGTCGTAGTTGGTTGCTGTAAACGTAAGCCAATCAGCGGCGCACCGCGAAGGGATCCCTTTCTCGTTGTCGGCCCCCGGCATCAGTGGCCCCAGCCACGGCCGGAGTGAACTGAGCGCGACACTTCACTCCAAAAAAACCAATATCATCACTCGCACTGACATTTCTGATTACAGTCAGTCAGCTTGGAGAAACGGATGCAGGAACTGCGGCAGGCTTCAGTCGCTATACCTTTCTACAGGGACGAGAAGGGGAATCTTCGCTTGGTACTGATCAAACGATCAAACTATGGACAACATGGAAGCCAGATTTCGCTGCCTGGAGGCAATCGGGAACCACAGGACGAAGGTGCTTGGGACACTGCCCTTCGTGAAACTATCGAAGAGCTGGGATTGAGCACCAAGCAAATTGTTTTACTCTCTCAACTCGAACCAATTGATACCCACGTAACCCGCTATCGAGTTTCACCTTTCGTAGTCCAACTGCAGGGGATCACACCAAGCTTTGTATGGAAGCCTCAAATGGCGGAGGTCGAGGAGGTGGTCGATGTACCAGTGAATGTGCTGGCCTCCGAAACTGCAGCAGGAGAAGAAGAACTATGTTTTCCGGGCTGGAACACTCGGAGGAAAGTCCCCGTGCGGAGGTTTCAGGGGCATACAGTTTGGGGCCTAACCCTCCGAATCCTCGAGCCCGTATTGCCTCAGGCGCTGGCAGGAAAATGGCCCATATCGTGACGCACATCAGAACCTCTTCGCAAACGATTGCACTCACCAACGCAATCCGGACGTGCGGAAACTGTCCTGAATCATGTGAGTTGACCAACGAATACCCCCGAATCTAGAGGGTTGGGTCGACTGCAGCGAAACGGATTGCGGAGGGAGCCGGTCCCGACGACATGACCAGCCTTGCCGCCTTCCTCCTCTCCGACGAGAGCAGCTACATCACCGGACAAACAATCTCTGTCAATGGAGGGCTGCTTCACAGATAGGAAGTCCTGCTGACAACCCAAAAAAAATCCGCCGCGGTTTCCATGGCCGCTCAGATCCATCGTCAACCGTGGCGCCAGACTGGAAGGCCGGGCGCCAAGGCTGTCTAACAGGACCTGACAAAGTCCCGGCTCGCTCCGTTGCCGCCCGAGCCTGGTTGATCTTCTTTTGGTATGGGATACACCCCCTTCCTCGGGCACTCCCCCGCTCATTTTCGACTGGTAGCGGGACGTGTTGAAGTGGGACGAGTAGAAGTTCTTTTTGACCGGGGCATGTCTGGAGCGGATGTTCAAAATGCGAGTCATTTTTAAAGCCCTGAATGGACCCGGCTTATCGGCCGCATCAGTCGCCTTGAAGTGGCTCTCGGCCCACCAGGTCCGCCGCGCGGTCGTAGTTCATCACAAGTGTCGGGGTGCCGAGAGTTAATCGTCTTTGAGCAACATGGATAACTGAGACACTCGTGTGCCTGTATATGGTGACCTCCGGGAAGCTTTCGTTGATGACTTTCCAGTGCGCACCAGGGATGGTGTGGGTCAATACATCGCCCAGGAACATTCCTATGGGCCTGACCAGCGCTTCCAGGGATGCCTTGTCTTCTGCGCTCCCTATCAAAGAATCGACTGCTACCAGTCCTTGTCGTGAGCGGGGAATCGACATACCCTTCTTCCGGCATAACTCGAGTAATTCGTCGTAGCCTCCAACATTGGTCGGGGGAGGCTTAATTTCTCCGGGAATAGCAGGTCTGTACTCGGCATATTTCCTGGCCATCCCAGGGGGCAGCGACTGCAGAGGCTCGTCGATTCCGTCCGGGTGACACATGCGGCCATGCTACTTCACCGTCCGAAGCGGTTCCTCGAGTCCGCCTCTTGTGTGGAAAGTGGACATGTATTCCATGTAGTTTGCCGACGACGCCAGGGCATGGCGATCGATCGTGGCCGGGGAGTAGCCAAGGGCTTCAGCGATGATGGCCACGGGTGCGAGTTTGGTGAGTTCGTGAAGTGTTCCGAGCCTGGCCGCCCGACTGCTGAAAGCCGTGCTTAGCCGCTGGGTGAGGGTTGAGGCCTGGAGGTGCCGGCCTGGCGAGCCGCCTCTGAATACCCAGTTGCTGTTGGGGTGCGCGGCCGTTTGATGGTGGGTTGGCGTGACTGCTAGTTCTCGCCAGGGCTCATCGAGCGGAGGTGTGAGAGCGATTTCGACGGTTCCGAGGGTGATGGTGACGATTTCCTCGGTCACGGTGACGTTGTCCCAAGTGAGTTTGACGATGCCGGAGACTTGCTGGCCGAAGACCAGGACGAGGATAGCCGCTGCCCGGTCTCTGGGGTTCATGTCGGTCGTGTGGCTCAGGTTCTGGACGAGGCCGTTCTGGGCGGCTGCGTCGAGTCGTGGGCTGGTGCCGCGGCGGTGGGGCTGCAGTTGCAGGGAAGGGTCGATGAGGTTGGTTTTGGTTGCCCAGTCGAGGAAACGTGAGGCGATGCCTCGTGTCGTCGGGCCTTCCGCCTGCCATCGGTCCAGGTGCGCTTGATTCACTTCGGCGAGTTCGGCACCTTGATCGCTGAGCCAGTTCAGAAGTTCTACGGCGACGGTGACTGCCTGTTTGGCCCGCAGGAACGTTCCTCGGGTGACTTCGTCCATCTGGTTCATGCGGCGCTGGTGGTGCCAGCGGATGTAGAGGCGCATGATGTCGCGGTGGCTCGGGCTGGTGATCCTGTCGAGGGCTTGCTCGGCCCAGTCGCTGAACCTAATGCTAAGTTCATCGCGACGGGGCAGCGCATGGTGTTCGACGAGTAGGCCGCGGACGTATTCGCGGGTCCGGGACGCCGGTAGTTCGTCGAGGCGGGCGTGGGTGATCACAGGCTCGGCTGCCAGTTGTTGAAGGAATGCCGTGACGTGCGACTGCTGGATCCACGTGAGTCCGCTATTGGCGCGTTTCATGGACTTCAGAGCGGTGCCAATTACCTGAAGAGCGGCGGAGGGCGGCTCGTTGTCTGGGCTGAGGAGTCGGTCAATGGTCAGTGTAAGGATGCATGACCAGCAGCGGTTGCCGGAGTGGAGTTCGCCTTCCGTCCCGCATCCGATGCAGTCAACGTTGAGCTGAACTCCGGAGCATTTCCGGCAGGCCGGCAGGGTGTCGACGCGTCCGGGCAGCACGCCGTTGTGGCCGCAGGCGCAGGTGCCTCGGGTTCTTTTGGCCTGCTGGTAGCAGTAGCCGCAGATTCCGGCGTCGGGCCACCGGACGGCGATTTTGTGGTGTTCGCCGCATCGCCCGCAGGCTTCCGGCCATTTGGTAGGGTCGCCGGCTTTGCGTGGCCTAGTCATCTTCTTCCGGAGGCAGGACGCGGATCCGGCGGGCGATCGGCGCTCCAGGTGTGATGCCCAGGTCTTCTGGCCGCTTGGGTGCGTTGGCGGTTTTGGCGGCGCGCATCTGGACGTAGGGTTCGAACAGGTCGTTGGGCGTGCATTCGAGGATGTCACAGAGGGCCGCGAAGGTCTGGGCAGGAATGCGTTCGGGTGTACCGGTGACCAGTCGGTGGACCTGCGCGTTGGAGAGGTTGATGCCCCGGGCTTTGAGTAGGGGGAGCAGTTCGGTGGTCTTCCAGAGGTTCCGTCGAGCCATCAGTTGCCGGAGGTTCCAGCGGTAGCCGATCCGTCGCTGTTCAGCCATGATCGTTCCCCTCGCCGTCGCCGCTGCGTAGCCGCTGGGCGATCATTTTCTGGATGGTCTTCTGTTTGAAGTCCGCCGACACGGAAGTATAGAGGGCTGTGGTCGAGGAGTAGCTGTGCCCGACCTGTTTCTGCATTATCTTGAGCCCGTCGGGCTGGTGTGCCTCTGGCCTGCGGTTTTGTGTTGGTGGGTGTGTCCGGGACGTGCATGACGGTGGCATTGGCTGTCCTTCCATTCTCGTGGATCCGTTATGGATTCGGGATGGTCGCGGGGTCTGGTGATGGACTTTGGCGGCGTTGTCCGAGGGCGTGTGCGAGTTGCTGTCGCAGTCGTTGGTTCTCGTCGTTGAGTCGTCTGATTCTGTCGTTGGCCGCTTCTAGTCGTTGCCGTAGCGAGGCCTCGCTTGCCCGCTGTGGCCGGGATTCCGGTGTGGGCTCCGGGGCGGCTTGGTTTTGGCGGAGGCGTTCGATTGCGGCGCGGAGGTCGGGCTGGGTGTAAAGCCAGGACCGGGAGACCCGGGCGTATCTGGCGACGGCGTCGAAAGTGACCGGGCGGCCTTCCGCATGAAGGGTGCGCAGCGCTTGGACGGCTTTGGACCTGGTGAGCGCCGCGCGCTGCTGTGCAGCTTTGACCAGGTGCCGGCTGTTGTCGGAGCGGTTCATCCGGCGGCCTCGTCGGGTGCGGTGTCGTCGAGGGAGTCAATGATGCGGTCCAGGTTGTGCAGTACTGCCTGGTTCATCTCGATGAGCCGGGTCTGTCCGCGGGCTTCGGCGGCGGACAGGATCTGGACGGTCTGGCGGCGCTGCTCTTGGTGCTGGGGGAGGAACTCGGCGGTGGTGACAAACATGGGACAGGTCAGGCAGGCGTTGGCGTGCGGGCAGGACTTCTGAACCGGCAGCCCGCAGAATCCGTTCGGCAGGCTCTGTGTTGCGCGACCGAGGCGTTGTTTGGCCCAGCTGGCTTCGGCGAGTGGTCCTTGCGGGTCAATGGTGATGGTGTCGCCGTTGATGTTGACCTTACGGGCTTCCTCCCAGTGGCGGCGCACGGTTGTGTCGTGCAGCCGGGCGTAGTGGGCGGTCATCTCCGCCGAGGTGTGGTCGAGGAGGACCCGGACAACTTCCTGGGGAACGTCGCGGTTGATCAGTGTTGTCCCGAAGGTGTGGCGCCACTGATGTGGGGTCAGGCGCACCTCTTGTCCGTGTTCGTCGCGGATGTCGCAGCGTTCCAGCCAGTCTTCAAGCTGTCCGCGGTAGGAGTGCGTGGTGAGCGGTTTTGCTCCGTCGGGGTTCATCTTCGGGGCCGGGAACAACCAGTTGCTGCCGTCGGGGAATCGTTCGCGGACGCGTCGCTGCTGATCGAGGATGGCGGCGTGGACTTCCTCATCGAGGGGTACGAGGGCTTCGCGTTTCATCTTCCGGTTCATATAGCGCAGGTAGGGGGCGCCGTCACCGTCACGGACCACGCAGTCGGTAGCGAGGTTGCAGGCGTCCCCGACGCGCAGTCCGCAGCGCATTAGGATCAGGGTGAGTAGCCGGCTGTCGGGGCTGGTCCATTTGCCGAGGTTTTCGGGTTGGTCCAGTTGCGCCATGATGTGATCGGCCAGGGCCCTGGGCAGTCGTTTGGCTGGTCGTGGGAAGTCTTCAGGGTAGAAGTTCGCCGATGCCGGCAGGTCTTTGGCCCAGTCGTGGCGGCGGATCGCGGCGAAGAAGGCGTTCAGGGAGCTGACGTCGCGGCCACGGGAAATTACTGCCCGTTTGTCCCGGGCGAGCTCGGCGAGGAAGCGTTCCAGGATGCCGCGGTCGATGCAGTCCGGGCCGTCGGAGTGGGGGATGGTGCGGGCGAGGAACGCGGCGAATCGGTTCAGGGCGAGGATGTCGACGCGCCCTTGGATGATTTCCCTGCCGCTGGTCAGCCGCCATCGGATGAAGCGTTTTGCCAGGGGGCGCAGCCACGGTTGCGGGATCTTGTCGAAGCGGAGGGTGCCGCGGGTGTCGGTGTAGCCGAGGCGGTGCAGGGCCCAGGCGTCGCGGGAATACTCTGACTCCCAGCCGGTGCCGGCGACGAGGTCTTCGAGCCGGGTGTAGGCAAAGCGCAGGAACGCAAGTTGCCCGTTGTGGCGGTGACTGCGGCCCACCCGGCCGGCGATATAGAACGCTGCCCACTGGTCAAGATTCCAGTCCAGCAGCGAGGTGACGCCGCTGTCGGAGACGAGCCGGATCACGGGCGTCACAACGGAGGAGCGGGTACTGGCCCGGCGTTCATCGTGGCGGCATTGCATGGCGTGCTGGAGCTCAAGCCGCAGCTGGGGACGATCTGCCAGGCATCGGAAATCGAACCGGTCCAGGCCCACGCTTTCGCACCGGGCGACGAACTCGTCGATATCCGGTGCGCCAATGGCGTGCCAGCGGGACTTGTGGTTCAGACACAACGGCGAGTTGCCTTGGGCCCAGAGGTCGCAGAACGCGAGCCTGCATTCGGGCCGCTCGATGACCGGCTCGGGTGAGAGGGTAGCGAGCCACTTAATCACGTCGGTCTCGCTGGAACGACTGAAGAACCCGTGATGGCTGACGCAGAGGCCGCGTCTGGCCGAACCGAAGCGGCACCAGGTGACGGTGCATGCCGCCAAGGGGCCGTCGCCTACGGGTAATGGGCCGGGGCTGGCGAGGAATGACTCCCATTCGGGGCGTCCTTGGTCCAGCCAGCGCTTGTAGTGGCTTTTGCAGAACCCTTTCACCGTACGTTGCCGTTCACACTCGTCGATCCGGCAGGGCTCGGTGTTGAAGACGAGGGAGCCTGGGGCCGGGATCACGATTTCGGGTCTGAATTCGGGCCGGACGGTGGCCATGAGTTTAGCCAACAGACCGCAACCGTCCTCGTTTTCATTCAGTGCGAGGGAGCTCACCAGGTGACCTCTTTTCCGGTCAGCAGCCCTGCCTTTTCGAGGGCGCGGCGGGCGTCCTCAACGGTGAGGTGGCCGTAGACGTCGATGGTGGTTGCGACCGATGCGTGGCCAAGCAGGCTGCTGATCACTTCGATGGGTGTCCCGGCTCGTAGCAAGCGGGTGGCATAGGTGTGGCGGAACCAGTGCGGGTCAAAATCCACTCCAGTGTCCCGGCGCAGCCGCTTCACCAGGTCATAGACTGCCGCGTAGCCCATCGGGCGGCCGCGGGGGCCCGCCCACAGATTCACGAACACGTAGTCGCTGTCCAGATCTCCGTATTCCTCGTGAAGGTAGTCGCCGTAGAGCCGCACGACGTCCGCGCCGATCGGTATCGTGCGCGGCGAAACGGACTTCGCCCGGGCACGGTTGGCGTTCACCCGACGGCGGATCGTCAGCTCGCCCTCGGCGACTGCAATGTCCTCATGCCTTAGTCCGAGTGCTTCGCCGATACGGATTCCCGACTCCCAGAGCAGGACGAACAGGAACCGGTCCCTCAGCCGCGTGCACGCATCCAGCACTGCTTGAGCCGTCGCCGCAGGCAGGACCGTGGGCAACCTCTTCGGCTCACGCAGCTTCACGATCCTGCGCCGCTGCGGCCTGTCCCCGGCAAGGTGAGCAAGGAACGGTCTCCATCCCGTTCTTCGGTACCGGACCGTTTCGAACTCGGTGACAAGGTCGCCCAGCGGGACCCCGTGACGGGAGTGGAACACGTAAAAGCCGCTCACGGCCGCGAGCTTGCGGTTCAACGTGCCCGGCCCGCAGTGATGGGAAGCCGATGGCAGCAGCGTCACGTCAGCGGCGCGCCCGGCAGGCGGAAGCCGCAGCCAAGCGACGAACTCGCCGACGTTCTCCAGCCTCACCTGGCGCCAATCAATGCCGCGGTGGCGAAGAAAGACGAACCAATCCTTGAGATCATGCGCATACGCCTTGAGCGTGTTCGGCGACCTCTCGACGTCGGTCAGGTAAGCCAAAAACCGCTCCACCGGCTCAACGACACCATGATCATCAAGCACAGTCCACGACTCAAGCGGCGAACCGGACACCAAAACTCGTTGAACCTGCATGAACCCTCCCGCGATCCCGTGTGATGGACAGCTTCAGATAAGCACCTCCATCACGCGGAACTGCACGGTTACGGGCCCCGTGCTGCACGTCAAAGACACCCCGGTTCCTGCCCCAGATAAGCTGGATGAACAGCGGGTCGTAGCCGGCCTCGATCAGATGAGTGACGTACGAGTGCCTCAGGGTGTGCAGGGTCAGTTCCTCCGGCAGGCCGGCGATCGTCCGCACCCGCTGAAAAGACCGGTCGAAGTTGCGGAAAACAGTGGAACCAGAGCGCTCCGAAGGCCACAGGCTAGCGGACCGGTCAGCGGTCGGGAAACGTTTCCGGCCGTCAGAGGAGAGCCAGTGCTCAAGGAGCCCAACCACCCAATCGAACTCGGGAACCGTCAGAACGGTGCGCCGTCGGGGTCCGGAACCCTTGGTTCCCTTGGCCCACCGCACCTGGAGTGCCCCGAAGCGGCCGAACTGCTCGACGTGCGGATTGGGACCAAAATCGACGTACTCGAGCATCACCAGTTCGCGCCGCCGCAGCCCGTATGCATAGCCCACCTTGAACGCCGTCGAGTCCCTGAATGCTGGCAGCCAGCGTTTGGAACCCTTGGCGAACTCTGTGTCGACCAGGTCGTCGGCAGCGTCGAAGAACGTCTGCAGTTCTGTCCGGGTGAACGCCCGGCGGCGTGCCGGCAGGGCATCGTCCGTCGTGTGTCGTGGCGAGTTCCACTCGAACACGACCTGCACCGGAATGTCCGCGAAGACCCGCTCACAGAACGTGGCCCAACCGTAACGCCCGTCCGTTAGATAGGAACAGAAAGCCCTGATGGCCCCGGAGTTTGTCCTCAGGGTTGATAACGCCAACCCTTTCTCTGAGCTGCGGCGGTCTGCCAGAAATTCATCCACGTGATGCGCCGACCACGTCCACGGATACTCGTTCGCGTGCTCCTGGAACTTCTGGATCGTCCCGCATGAGCTCTTGATGTACGACGTCGACAGACCGCGAGCCAGCATCTGTGCACGCCAGCCATCCACCATCGCCTCGAAGACTCGATCCTCGGCACGCAGCAGCCCGACATTCGCGTTGGTCAGAAAGGCCGGAATCCGCCCAGATTCGATACTCACTGAGCTAACTGTACGCAAAAATCTCTCATCTAATGAGAGACTACGTCACTGTGCCGCGGCGTCCCGCGCAAACGCTGACTTCCAGCAATCGACGTCAATTGGTCATTGCACCGCACTGACCTGCGCAAACATCAAAAAACAGGATGAGACGAGTTCTCTAATCTACTTCTACTCGTCCTACTCAAACGCCGATAATGGAGATTATGTAAAGCTGTACTCTGCGTATTGCATCAGATGAATCAATCCACCCCGATCCCCTATGGTTGCTTGGCTCGGCTCCTGAGCCTCGAATTCCGCGGATTTGTAGGCGGTGCTCGGCTGATGCGCAGTCACGCAAGCCGCTCCAAGCGGACCAAAGCGTCGGCGCTTGAGCGTCCCTGAAGGGCGTTTGACCTGCGGTTTTGCGCTGATGATGCATTTAATGAATCATTGATTCAGTTATTGAATGTGGTTTGAGGGCGACTTTGGGAGCGAACTGTGGCGGTTGACGGGTCCGGGCGCGTGCTGCAGTTGAATGCCGTTTCGTTGCTGCATCCCGAGGAGCAGACGCTCGAGGACATGTTCACCGGCTGGCGCAACCAGCAGCTCTCCCGGAATCTGCAGTTCGACACGATCGACAAGGGAATCGCCAGTGTCCGCAGGTTCGTGAACCATGTGAACGAGTTTCCGTGGAACTGGGCGCCGGAGCATGTAGAGGAGTACTTCGGTGATCTCCGCTCGATCCGTCAGCTGAAGCACTCCACCGTCCGCGGCTACCAGTCAATGCTCCGCCGTTTCTCGTCCTACGTCTCGAACCCCGATTACGGCTGGGACAGGGTCTGTGAGCAGCGTTTCGGCACGCACCCGTCCCAGGTCTTCTTCGACTGGAACACGGCAACCCACACCCAGGAGTACGAAGGACAGCCGTCGAAGAGGCCCTTTACCAAGGCCGAGTTGCAGATGCTGTTCGATCATGCGGACGACCAGGTCGAGCTCATTGCGGCGTCAGGCAAGAAGGGCTGGAAGGCAGCCTATCGGGACGCCGTCATGCTGAAAATCACCTACTCGTACGGGCTGAGGTTCAACGAGCTGCGTCACCTGCAAACCGTCGATTTCGCAACCAACCCTCAGGCGCGCAGGTTCGGAAAAGCAGGTGTTTGCAAGGTCCGGTTCGGCAAGTCACGCAAGGGTTCCCCCTACAAACCTCGCAGCGTCCTGACCGTCTTCGACTGGAGCGCTGGCATCATCGAGGACTGGCTCGCCAACGGCCGGGGAACTCTCGACACCCTGGATCTTTTCCCCAGCGAACGCGGCGGCCTGATCTGTGAATCAACCCTGCTGCGTCGGCTCCGGCGCTACCTGAACGAGCTGGACCTGCCGCTGGAGGGTCTCGATCTGCACTCCCTGCGCCGCAGCTATGCGACGCACCTGTTGGAGGACGGATGGGATCCTAGATTCGTGCAACTTATCTGGGGCAGGAACCGGGGTGTCTTTGACGTGCAGCACGGGGCCCGTAACCGTGCAGTTCCGCGTGATGGAGGTGCTTATCTGAAGCTGTCCATCACACGGGATCGCGGGAGGGTTCATGCAGGTTCAACGAGTTTTGGTGTCCGGTTCGCCGCTTGAGTCGTGGACTGTGCTTGATGATCATGGTGTCGTTGAGCCGGTGGAGCGGTTTTTGGCTTACCTGACCGACGTCGAGAGGTCGCCGAACACGCTCAAGGCGTATGCGCATGATCTCAAGGATTGGTTCGTCTTTCTTCGCCACCGCGGCATTGATTGGCGCCAGGTGAGGCTGGAGAACGTCGGCGAGTTCGTCGCTTGGCTGCGGCTTCCGCCTGCCGGGCGCGCCGCTGACGTGACGCTGCTGCCATCGGCTTCCCATCACTGCGGGCCGGGCACGTTGAACCGCAAGCTCGCGGCCGTGAGCGGCTTTTACGTGTTCCACTCCCGTCACGGGGTCCCGCTGGGCGACCTTGTCACCGAGTTCGAAACGGTCCGGTACCGAAGAACGGGATGGAGACCGTTCCTTGCTCACCTTGCCGGGGACAGGCCGCAGCGGCGCAGGATCGTGAAGCTGCGTGAGCCGAAGAGGTTGCCCACGGTCCTGCCTGCGGCGACGGCTCAAGCAGTGCTGGATGCGTGCACGCGGCTGAGGGACCGGTTCCTGTTCGTCCTGCTCTGGGAGTCGGGAATCCGTATCGGCGAAGCACTCGGACTAAGGCATGAGGACATTGCAGTCGCCGAGGGCGAGCTGACGATCCGCCGTCGGGTGAACGCCAACCGTGCCCGGGCGAAGTCCGTTTCGCCGCGCACGATACCGATCGGCGCGGACGTCGTGCGGCTCTACGGCGACTACCTTCACGAGGAATACGGAGATCTGGACAGCGACTACGTGTTCGTGAATCTGTGGGCGGGCCCCCGCGGCCGCCCGATGGGCTACGCGGCAGTCTATGACCTGGTGAAGCGGCTGCGCCGGGACACTGGAGTGGATTTTGACCCGCACTGGTTCCGCCACACCTATGCCACCCGCTTGCTACGAGCCGGGACACCCATCGAAGTGATCAGCAGCCTGCTTGGCCACGCATCGGTCGCAACCACCATCGACGTCTACGGCCACCTCACCGTTGAGGACGCCCGCCGCGCCCTCGAAAAGGCAGGGCTGCTGACCGGAAAAGAGGTCACCTGGTGAGCTCCCTCGCACTGAATGAAAACGAGGACGGTTGCGGTCTGTTGGCTAAACTCATGGCCACCGTCCGGCCCGAATTCAGACCCGAAATCGTGATCCCGGCCCCAGGCTCCCTCGTCTTCAACACCGAGCCCTGCCGGATCGACGAGTGTGAACGGCAACGTACGGTGAAAGGGTTCTGCAAAAGCCACTACAAGCGCTGGCTGGACCAAGGACGCCCCGAATGGGAGTCATTCCTCGCCAGCCCCGGCCCATTACCCGTAGGCGACGGCCCCTTGGCGGCATGCACCGTCACCTGGTGCCGCTTCGGTTCGGCCAGACGCGGCCTCTGCGTCAGCCATCACGGGTTCTTCAGTCGTTCCAGCGAGACCGACGTGATTAAGTGGCTCGCTACCCTCTCACCCGAGCCGGTCATCGAGCGGCCCGAATGCAGGCTCGCGTTCTGCGACCTCTGGGCCCAAGGCAACTCGCCGTTGTGTCTGAACCACAAGTCCCGCTGGCACGCCATTGGCGCACCGGATATCGACGAGTTCGTCGCCCGGTGCGAAAGCGTGGGCCTGGACCGGTTCGATTTCCGATGCCTGGCAGATCGTCCCCAGCTGCGGCTTGAGCTCCAGCACGCCATGCAATGCCGCCACGATGAACGCCGGGCCAGTACCCGCTCCTCCGTTGTGACGCCCGTGATCCGGCTCGTCTCCGACAGCGGCGTCACCTCGCTGCTGGACTGGAATCTTGACCAGTGGGCAGCGTTCTATATCGCCGGCCGGGTGGGCCGCAGTCACCGCCACAACGGGCAACTTGCGTTCCTGCGCTTTGCCTACACCCGGCTCGAAGACCTCGTCGCCGGCACCGGCTGGGAGTCAGAGTATTCCCGCGACGCCTGGGCCCTGCACCGCCTCGGCTACACCGACACCCGCGGCACCCTCCGCTTCGACAAGATCCCGCAACCGTGGCTGCGCCCCCTGGCAAAACGCTTCATCCGATGGCGGCTGACCAGCGGCAGGGAAATCATCCAAGGGCGCGTCGACATCCTCGCCCTGAACCGATTCGCCGCGTTCCTCGCCCGCACCATCCCCCACTCCGACGGCCCGGACTGCATCGACCGCGGCATCCTGGAACGCTTCCTCGCCGAGCTCGCCCGGGACAAACGGGCAGTAATTTCCCGTGGCCGCGACGTCAGCTCCCTGAACGCCTTCTTCGCCGCGATCCGCCGCCACGACTGGGCCAAAGACCTGCCGGCATCGGCGAACTTCTACCCTGAAGACTTCCCACGACCAGCCAAACGACTGCCCAGGGCCCTGGCCGATCACATCATGGCGCAACTGGACCAACCCGAAAACCTCGGCAAATGGACCAGCCCCGACAGCCGGCTACTCACCCTGATCCTAATGCGCTGCGGACTGCGCGTCGGGGACGCCTGCAACCTCGCTACCGACTGCGTGGTCCGTGACGGTGACGGCGCCCCCTACCTGCGCTATATGAACCGGAAGATGAAACGCGAAGCCCTCGTACCCCTCGATGAGGAAGTCCACGCCGCCATCCTCGATCAGCAGCGACGCGTCCGCGAACGATTCCCCGACGGCAGCAACTGGTTGTTCCCGGCCCCGAAGATGAACCCCGACGGAGCAAAACCGCTCACCACGCACTCCTACCGCGGACAGCTTGAAGACTGGCTGGAACGCTGCGACATCCGCGACGAACACGGACAAGAGGTGCGCCTGACCCCACATCAGTGGCGCCACACCTTCGGGACAACACTGATCAACCGCGACGTTCCCCAGGAAGTTGTCCGGGTCCTCCTCGACCACACCTCGGCGGAGATGACCGCCCACTACGCCCGGCTGCACGACACAACCGTGCGCCGCCACTGGGAGGAAGCCCGTAAGGTCAACATCAACGGCGACACCATCACCATTGACCCGCAAGGACCACTCGCCGAAGCCAGCTGGGCCAAACAACGCCTCGGTCGCGCAACACAGAGCCTGCCGAACGGATTCTGCGGGCTGCCGGTTCAGAAGTCCTGCCCGCACGCCAACGCCTGCCTGACCTGTCCCATGTTTGTCACCACCGCCGAGTTCCTCCCCCAGCACCAAGAGCAGCGCCGCCAGACCGTCCAGATCCTGTCCGCCGCCGAAGCCCGCGGACAGACCCGGCTCATCGAGATGAACCAGGCAGTACTGCACAACCTGGACCGCATCATTGACTCCCTCGACGACACCGCACCCGACGAGGCCGCCGGATGAACCGCTCCGACAACAGCCGGCACCTGGTCAAAGCTGCACAGCAGCGCGCGGCGCTCACCAGGTCCAAAGCCGTCCAAGCGCTGCGCACCCTTCATGCGGAAGGCCGCCCGGTCACTTTCGACGCCGTCGCCAGATACGCCCGGGTCTCCCGGTCCTGGCTTTACACCCAGCCCGACCTCCGCGCCGCAATCGAACGCCTCCGCCAAAACCAAGCCGCCCCGGAGCCCACACCGGAATCCCGGCCACAGCGGGCAAGCGAGGCCTCGCTACGGCAACGACTAGAAGCGGCCAACGACAGAATCAGACGACTCAACGACGAGAACCAACGACTGCGACAGCAACTCGCACACGCCCTCGGACAACGCCGCCAAAGTCCATCACCAGACCCCGCGACCATCCCGAATCCATAACGGATCCACGAGAATGGAAGGACAGCCAATGCCACCGTCATGCACGTCCCGGACACACCCACCAACACAAAACCGCAGGCCAGAGGCACACCAGCCCGACGGGCTCAAGATAATCCAGCATCAGATGGGCCACGAACATGCCTCCACCACGGGGATCTACCAGTTTGTCAGCGATGACTTTCGCAACGCCACGCTCCGCGCGGCCCTGGACCGCACCATGGACGAAGTCCTGGGCGTGCAGCTGCGGGGGCAATGGTGAGGCGCGAAGTCGAATACAAATGGCGGCTTTCGGAGCTCATGGCAGCCCGGGGACTTCACAACACCACCGACCTCATCCCTCTTCTGGCTGAGCGCGGCATCACCCTCTCACGGCCACAGGTCTACCGGCTCGTCAACCAGAAACCGGAACGCGTCGCATTGCAGGTCATCGCCGCGATCTGCGACATCTTTTCCTGCGGCCCCGAGGACCTCATCACCGTCACAGCCGCCGACGCTCGAGCCCGGAAAACCGGCACCAGCGCCCCCAACGTCGTCGACTTGAACCGCACCGTCAGACCACGACGGGCACGCATCATCGACGATGACCACTGAGCAACCCCAAGGCCTGACTCCGCGGAACACCAGCCGCGGCCGGCCCCGCACCACCGGGACCGCGACGTGCGCACGCTGCGGCCGGGCCGCCGGCAAGACACGAGCCACCTGGCCTGAAGGAAAAATCTGCGGACCCTGTTTCACTACAGCCACCCGCACTCACGGGACCTGCCCCGACTGCGGCCAGCACCGGTTGCTGCCCGGACCGCCCTCGGCCGCCGGGGGTCCCCGCTGCGCACCCTGCGCCGACATCCTCCATGACTTCCACTGCAGCCGCTGCAACACGGAAGGCGAGTTCTACCGGCGTGGCATCTGCGCCCGCTGCGCCCTCCGGGACGACCTCAATGAACTGCTGCTCACACACGGGGCCGCCCAAGAGACAGTGAGCAAGATCGTTGATGTCCTCTGCAAGGCGGACCGGCCTGAGAGCATCATCACTTGGAAACGCTCCCCCAAGGTCCAAGCCCTTCTTGTTTCTCTGTCATGCGGAAAGACTCCCTTGACGCACGAAGGCTTCGACGCGGCAGCTGAGTCGGCGGAACGACCAGCCAATCACCTGCGGGCCCTGTTCATCCATCACGGGCTCCTCCCCTACCAGGACCCGCATCTGGCCCGGTTCGAGACCTGGATTAACGACAAACTCCGCGACCTGGCTGAAGAAATTGCTAAGCCCGTCCTGCAGTTCGCCACCTGGCATCACCTCCGTCGCATCCGGTCCATGACAACACCGGAGAAGAGCGCCCAAGCCCCGGTGCACTCCGCCAAACAAGAGATCACCGAAACTATCAAATTCCTGGCCTGGCTCCGGGATACCCACCAGCGGACTGCCGCGAACTGCAACCAGCAAGACGTCGAAACCTGGCTCGCCACCGGACCGACAACCAGGAAAGCCATCCGCACGTTCATTGTCTTCATCAAGAACACCGGCACAAACCACCGGGTGGAGATGGGCCACTACACCGCGAAATCACGGCCAACGATCACCCAGGACCAGCGCTTGGCATGGCTGCGGGAACTACTCACAGGCACCAGCGAGTCCCTGCCCTACCGAATCGCCGGCGCGCTACTGCTTCTCTATGCCCAACCACTGGTCAGGGTTGCCAAACTCCGTGTCGACGCCATAGAGACCAACGAAACCACCGGGGCTATGCGGGTCACCTTAGGTCTCCACCCAGTGCCCACCCCCGAGCCTGTCACGGAACTCATTCGAGAGCACCTGGCAAACCGGCCAAACCTCAGAACCGGTTCAGATACCCAAAGCCCTTGGCTCTTTCCCGGAACACGAGCCGGCCAGCCTCTTCACCCGAACACCATCATGGACAGGCTCCGCAGCCTCGGTATCGACCTGCGCGGCGCACGAAACACCGCCCTCGACGAACATCTCCTAGCCTCACCGCCACCACTGGTCGCCGACGCCCTCGGATACGGCCACCAAATCGCCTTCCTCCACGCCGACGCAGCAGGCGACGCCTGGTCACGCTACGTCAACCTGCGAAGTAGACCTTGAGCTTTCTCGAACCTGTGACCTTCAGGCTGCGCTAGGCTCACCCCATGACGGCGCGTGGTCAAGCTCGAGAACCGGAGTTTGGAGGGATTGCTCTTGAAAAAGGTCTTCTTGTTCGGGTGGGTGCTAGTTGCTGCCATTGGTGTTTACGTTGGCGCAATCGCCCAAGATGAGGGCTCTCGCATTGCAGCTTTCGCAGCTGCTGCCTGTGCTGCTGCTGTCGCAGTGTTTGAGCTCGTAGGGCTACTACGCCATGGACACGGGAGGTCAAGAACGAGTGTCGAACGCAAGCACCCTGAGAACTGAGCGCGGGTGTCTCCCTGCATGTCCCAACCACGGGCCCTATGGGAGGAATACGCCCACGTCCAATCCGCAGGGATGCCAGTAGTTTGCTTTAAGCTTCAAGTGAACTGCTATTTTCAGAATACACCTACCACTCCTGCTGCCCAATCAGAACGGGGCTAACACCGGACACTGAGGAGTACCGACCCGTCTCCTCTCCAGCTTTGGCCAGCCCACAGTTCCGCTTGTTTAGCGTTGCATTTTCGTTGCTTTCCTTTTGCAAGCCTGCGATGATGGAGAGATGGAAGCAACGACCCGGCATGACATTCACCTGGGGACCACCCGGATGAATATCCACGACCTTGTGCGCGAACTCAATGAGAATCTGGGTACGACCGTTGTCCAGACCATGGCCGGAGTGAAGGACCGCACGTCTCCGTTTCGCTGGGCGAAGCCTGACGGCCCGGAGCCCCGCCCGGAGGTCGAGTCACGCCTGCGCCTGGGTCATCGTGTCTGGAAGACACTTGAGCTCGCTGAAGGAAAGCATGTTGCGTTGGCCTGGTTGATGGGCGCCAACCCGCGCCTGGACGAGGAACTTCCTGTCCTTTACATTCAGCAGCTGCGTTCCCGGGAGGTTTTGGGGGCAGCCGAATCGTTCGTGAATGACACTTACGCCGCATGATCACGGCCGACAAGGTTCGCCGGTGCGACTTGACGGGGCTGACTCTTGTTGGGGCTGCCGGCGAGATTTCGTTCAGGGTGGCGAAGGACCGTTACGGTGCGTTGTCGGTCAGGAAGAATTCCATCGTTGGCCCGATGCCTATCGGAACGGCCGCAGGCAGCGATTCCCGGGGACGGTACGACAGCATAGGCTCGACGATCTATCTCGCCGACTCCCGCCAGTGCGCCTACGCCGAGGTATTGCTTGGCTTCCGGCAGCAGCGCGCGTCCGTTGCCAAGGCCGCGGAATCCATCGGATGGACGGTCGAGGACTACATCGCCAGTGTCCGGGCCCAGGCCGAGGAGAACGGGATTGACGTCCCATGGGCCATATCCGTGGACTGGCAAATGGACCGTTCGATTTACGAAATTCGCCTCCCTGGTCAGGGGTGGTGGGTTCAGATAGACGACGCGGCCACCCTCCGCGCCCTTGAAGCCCTCACACCAACCACGGCGGGGCTGACCGAACGCTTGCAGCTCCTCACGGCCGGCTCCCTCACCGGTGACGACCGTGATCTGACAACCCTGCTCGCGCACGTTATCCGCGGAACGGTGTTAGACGATGGCTCAGAACCACTGGGTATCAGCTACCCGTCAAAAACACTGACTGGAAGGTGCTGGGCCTACTGGGACCGACGGGCTGACGAAGGCCTCTCCCCCAGCCGCAACGGCCTCCTGCAGCTGACCTCCGAAAATGTCGGACCGGACCCTGAATTCCACCGTGTAGCCGAACTGTACGGTCTACCGGTCCTCGGAGCTCGCCCGTGAAATCAAGGAAATCTTCCGAGCGCCGCTCCGATAGGCCGCCAACCGCTGGCGGCTGCAGGACTTGCCGGCCGTTGGCAGAGGGGTCCCGGCTAGATCAGGCATCAGGTTCTTCGCCACTCTGAGGCTGCTCGGGGGTAATGCGCTGCAGCAGCGCGTCATGGGCTTCCTGGAGCGCGTCCGCGCGGGCCTGCGCGGCGGCCGCCCGGGTTGCTGCTGCCGCAGCTTCGGCCGCTGCTTCCTGGCCGGCTGAGCGGGCCTGCTCTAACTGCTCGGCATTGGTGGTTAGCTGGCGTTCCAGCTCCTCTATTTTGGCCACCAGCTCGGAGACAGCGGACTCCTTTTCGGCCGTCACTTTGTCGAGGTCGGCAACAAGCTCGGCGACCTCTTCATTCAGCTCCTTTTTCTCCCGGGCCCAGAGCTCGCCGGTGGCGGCGTGGCGCTCGTTCGCAATGGTGGACGCTTCCGCCCAGACAGCCCCGGCCAGACGCGCCGCCTGCTCGAGGATGGCCGGCGGGGTCGCCGCGACCTGACCTCCTGCGGACTGCTTCTCCTCGGCCCATTCCTTCAGATAGCGGGTGGCGTCGGCGTTACTAACGCCCGCAGCAGATCGAACAGTGGACACGGTCGGGCGCCGCTCGGCGCTGATCTGCTCCGCGGCAGCAAAAACCCGGTCTTTAGCACTCGAACTCATTCGAAAACCCTCAGTAGTAGTAGGAGTAGTACCAAAACTACTCCTACTACTACTAATCGGCAATACCGCGCTGTCCCGGGGCCCGCGGTTCCCCGTCCATGTGGGTGGGGTAGGGCCTCAGGCCAGAGGGTCTGGGTAGCGGGGATTCCTCGTGGGTCGCCCCCCAGGCGCAGAGCGGTTTGCGCCGCCCAAGAGCCTTGCCTTGGGGACGATACGCGTCCACGAAAAGAGTAGGAGTAGTAGTAGATGCCTCCTACTACTACTGGGCGTCTCTTGGTAAAAGATCGGCAGGGCCTTCGGGATCAGCCGGCAGGGTGCCGAGAAACGCTGGGAGGGCCGTATCCGCGGATGAGCGCACGCCAGCGTAGGACGCTTGGAGACGCCGGACCGCCCGGGAGCACAGGGGTTTCCGCCCCTCCAGCGCCCCTATTCCCCTTCCGGCACGTTGTCCGCCAGTTCGCCCGCGGCGATCCGCTCAGCGGTGCGCCGGTAAGCATCTGCGATATAGTCCTCGAGATCCTGGCGCCCAACGCGCCAGAGCCCCCGGCCCCCAACCTGAAAAGCGCGAAGCTCTCCAGTATGAATGAGGTTCCGGATGAGGCTGCTTTTGCACTTCAATTCTTCGGCGACCTGCTCGATGGTCAGAAAGCGGCGCTTGCCGGGTTCAGCGGTCACCCGGACATCCTAATGTGAGCAGCACCCAGCCGGGGCCAATTTGCGGGCCCCGGGCCATCCGGTGAGATTTCCTGGGCTGGACGGCCTGCAGGGCTTACCGGCTCATGCCCTTTTGAAGGAGCTTTGTCGGGCCGTTGGCTCCGCGCGTCTTGCGGGCCTTTGCAGGCCTCGATCCCTTGCCTACGGCTGCGCTGGGCGGAGTGCCCTGATCCTGGTCCGCAACGAGCCGTGCATCTACAGCCTCGCGGTCAGCAACCCCTTCGAGGCTGGCCGCCAGTTCCTGTCGGCGCTCGGCTGAGTCGTATGTGGCTCCTGCTTCGCCACGCAACTGCTCGGGGCGGTGATCGGCACGGGCGGCTGTCCAGTCTTCAATCAGCCGCCTTTCCATGTCGTCCTCGACGGCTACGCCGTCTGCAAATTTGTGCCGCTGTTCCCAGTTGTGTGCCTCGATGGGTTTGGTCTCCCGGAGCCAGGCCAGCGCTTCGTCCAAGTCCTCCCTTGAGGGCTGATCAACGGCCTCGGCGCGCTTCCTGTCTTCCCGATCGGCCTCGGCCAGCAGTTGCACAGCCTGGGCGTTCTCGTCACGGCCGGAACGGCGTTCCTGTTCTGCCTGTTCGCGGTCCCGCTCGGCTTTAGCCAGGGCCTCCGCCACCGTTGCTTCATTGGCACCGAGGTTGTCCACGTCCAAGCCGTAGCGGCGCTGCACCTGGTCACGGATCACCTCGGCCGCGTCGCGCGCCGCCGGATCGTGGTCTTTCCACGCGGTGGCCGCCTCATGTGCCCTTTCGATGTCGCGGCCGGTGGCCGTGTCCCACCACCGGTTGTCCATGACGGGGGCGAGCTGTGCACGGGCAGCTGCCCGCTCGGCATCGAACCGTGCCTGCAGTTCGCGGGCCTGTTGTTCCTCGGCCGCTTGGGCGCGGCGCAGCTCTTGCTCGCGGGCTCTGGCCAGCTGCTCACCGAGCCGGCCGGCGACGGTCAGCGCAACGCGCGACATTCCCTCAAGAGCCTCATCAATGCCGTCAGATTCGCTCATGGTTCCCCTCCTTGGTGTTATCTCTCAATGTCTGGGCGGGTATTCCCGCTTCGGGTGCCCGCGTGGGTGCGTGCCTGCACATATTCCGGCAGCAGCACGGACCCCGCGGGCCGACCGGCAACCTGGCCGGCTGTGCTCGCGCGTACCGCGGCGGCAGCTTCGCTATCCGCTGTGGGCGTTGACGCTGGGACGGCGGGCAGTGCGGCCGCGACCTGGCTCAGTTGGTGCTTCACCATGTGGCTGATCTGGCGTGCTCGGCGCAGATCATTTGAGGCCTTGTGCATGTCGTGGACGGCCTTTGCGACGTTGAGCAGCTGGCGCAGCATGATTGCCTGCGCGGCTGTTCCGGTGCCGCCCATCGAAGCTGCCATGAGCATGAGCGAGGCTCCGCGGGCAGATGGTCCTGCGCTGCGGATGGGGCGGACTGGGTAACGCCGCAGTTGTGCTGTCTTGGACAGCTCGTCGGCCGCTGCTGCGAGTGGTCCGGGCGTCGCCTCGGTTGCCGTGGACCAGGCGGCGAAGGCGCCGGATGTCTCGCGTGCAACCTGCGCCCAGGTCGCGTGATCGTCCAGCGGGACGGAGCGCAGCGTTTCGCGGAGCCGGGCAACTTCGTCGCTGTACTGCTCCCACATTTGCGGGTCCGGTTCGTGGGCTTCGCGGCCGATCGTGACCGGGCGGCGTCCACGTGCAGCTGCCTGCCATTCGGCGACCGCCTCGGCGGCACCTTGTGGGCTGTCAGGCCACTCGGCGCGGAGCTTGGGCAGAGCAAGGTCTTTGGCGAGGTGACCGCCGCCGAACCACACAGGCCGGCCACCTTTGGGAGGACGTTCTGCCACGCTGTAGCCGACCACGACGTCGTCACGTCCGGACGCGTACCGCGGCCTGACCAGGGCACCGGCACGGCGAAGGCGTCGAATGAATTCGGCCTCATCCTGGGCGGACGTCGCGCAGGCACGGACCTTGCGTTCCAGGGACCGGCGTTCCGGTTCCGGGGCTCCCCGCCGCTCGGACGCTTCACGTTCACCGGGCCGGAGGCCACGGGTGGAATGCGTGGGCGAAAGTTCTTCCAGGCCGTACTTTTTCTCAAGCTCCCGGGCGGCCTGTTGCGCGCGGGGGAAGTCCCGCCAGCTGCTCCACTTCGTGCCGTCCTCGCGGACCATGGAGGCAGCGATGTGGATGTGGTCGTTTCCGGCTTTGCTGTGGCCGTGACGGACCGCCACCCACTGGGCCGGCGCCCGTCCGCTGGCTTCGGTGAAGCCCATCTCGTCCATGAAGTCCTGCGCAATCTCAGCCCACTTCTGGTCGGTAAGGTCGCCTTCCTCGGCGCGCAGCGAAAGCGAGCAGTGCCAGACATGGCCGCCGGGAATCTCGACGCCCAGGACGCTTCTTGCCCGGTCCAATTCCTTGGCAATGGCCTGCGCCGCGTCGGCGTTCAGTTCGTCATCGTTGTGCCAGGCCATGATCGACGGTGAGCCCGCGACCAGGTGTGGGTCGGTGTGTTCGTTCGCCCGGCCCGGACCGGCAAGGTAGGCGATGAGCCCGTGCATACGGGTGCCCTTGGTGATGTTGGGAATCATCAGCGAACCATCGAATCAAGCATCGTGTTGATCCGGTCCGCGACCGCACGCACCCGGGTCAACACCGTGCGGGCTGCTTCCGGGAATTCGTCCGTGGCGTTCGCGTGCCGGGCGAGCTGGTTGACGTTGTTCGACAGGGCAGCAAGGTAGCGGCGGGCCGCAATGAATTCAACGGCCATCGCCCGCCGCTCATCCAGCGACTCGGAGTTCTCCGCGTACAGGGCAGCGCTGACCAGAATCTCCGAGGGGCTGCGCCCGGTCCGTTCCTCCAGCACCTTCAACTGAGCACGTTCGAACTCCGACATCGACACCCGCACGTACTGGGTGTCGCCGTCAATGTTGGCGCGGCGGCGGCGGGAGATCCGGCGTGGCGACTTCGGCTCTTCAGTCATCCCGGTCCCCTCCCCCAATGCCCAGCGCAGCGCCCCGGAATCTCCGGGCCACACTGACGAGTGTGCCGCATCCAGGGCCGCAGGCCGTGGATCAACACGCGGGTTATGGCACATAACCATCTAGCTTGCTCCGGTCGCTCCGACCGAGGTCCTGCTCCGCTGGCACGTCCAATAGGGCCTCGTACCCATCGTCCAGACGTCAGTACCCATCTGGCTCAGCGAAAACATCTCCGTCTTCGACTTCGCACTCTCCACTGCCTGCGACTCCGATGCACCGGAAACCTTCCCGGTCCCGACATGGCGGAGCTGCCGGACCTCGGAGGGCCGTTCAACATAGCGACCGCCTGGAGGCACGGAATCGCCAGGCTGGGCGTCAGCCCGTCAAGCCTGGCGATTCCGACAGCCCCGCCGACGCTGGGTATGATTAGTAAAATGCGATCAACAGATGCGGACGACAGGGCAAAATACGGCCCTCCTCCGCAGTACCCCATAGAATCTGTTGACAACGCCCTCCGCCTCCTCCTGCTTTTCGAGACCCAGCCCAGCATCAGGCTGACGGACGCAAGCAAGTATCTGGGTGTAGCTTCCTCGACTGCCCACCGGCTCATGGGCATGTTGCTCTACCGTGGATTCGTGCGCCGGAATCCGGCCACCCGGGCCTATGAACCTGGCCAGGCACTGGGCTCCATCGCTTTCGCCATCCGACGCCAGAGCGACGTCCGGACCGTCGCCCGCCCGTTCCTGGAACGGCTCTTCGACGAAACCGGGGAGACCGTCCACTTCGCTAGGCTTGAGGGAACAGACACGCATTTCCTCGATGCCATCGAAAGCTCCCGCGCGGTGCGCGTTGGCTCCCGTCAGGGCCGGATGATTCCCGCCAACTGCGCCGCCACGGGAAAAGCCATGTTGAGCCGGCTCAGCGATGACCAGCTACGGAACCTTTACCCCCAGCAAGAGCTCCCCGGCCTGACCAAGGCCTCCATCACGTCCCGGGCGGACCTGGAATCGGCTCTGGACAAGATCAGGCAGACCGGTTTTGCAAGCAGTGACGAAGAAAGCGAGGACGGCGTGACGTCCGTCGCCGTCGCCCTCACCGATCCAAGCGGCACCCCCTACGCCCTCAACGTCTCGGTGCCGGCCCACCGCATGTCGGACCAACTCCGCGTCGAACTCGGTGCCAAGCTTCAGGCGGCCGCTGAAGAATTGCAGGGCCTGCTGGTCTAGGCCCACGCGCCGATCCCCGCCTCCGGCCGTTCCTGACGGAGCCGGCCAGCGGTGGCGGAGGGACGTCGGACAGCGAGCTGTTACCGGCCGCAGGCGCTCAGCTGCACGCCCAGTCGCGGTAGACTCGCGCACATTGGAATCGAAAACCCGGTTGGAACAGGCATCGCCGGCGGCGAGCTCGGCTGCGATGCCTGCCGGGCCCCCAGCAGGCGGGGCAGGACGGTGGTGCGCAGGGCATCGGCGCTGACGCGGGTGGCGTGCGCGGAGACGTTTACGGCCGCGATGATGCCGGTCCCGGCATCCCGCACGGGGACGGCAATGGACCGCAGGCCCTCGGTCAGCTCCTGGTCGGCCAGCGACCAGCCTTGCTCCCGGGCCGCGGTTATCCTCTTCCGGATTTCCTCGCGGTCGATCGCGGTGTTGCCGGTCAGGCTTTCCGGCACCAGGGCTTCCAGATATTCATCAAGCTCCCCCTCGGTGAGCCCGGAGAGAAGGACGCGCCCGGTCGCCGTCGCGTACGCCGGCAGGCTGGTGCCGATGATGATGTTGACGGTCAGGACGCGGTCGGCGTGGACCCGGTCCACGTAGACCACGCTGCCCCGGTGCAGCACCGTCAGCGATGCTGTCTCGCCAGCCTCCTGCACCAGCGACGCAAGGTGCGGATGGGCCACCGCCAGCAGCTTATGGCTCAGCAGATAGGCATCCCCGATCTCCAGCACTGCTAGCCGCAAGGAATAGCCACTGGCGTCGTAGGACAGATAACCCAGGTATTCCAGGGTGAGGATGAATCGCCCCGCCGCGGTCCTGGCGATCCCGACGAACTCGGCAACATCCGAGACCGACAATGGCCTGTCCTGGCTGCTGATAGGCCTTCAGCACGGACAAAGCCCGGGCCAACGCCTCGACATGGCCCGGGTCGCTCTTCTTCAAAAGGGAGGCGGTCTCCGGGAGGCTTGGCCCTATCCGAAGCTATCTCATGGCGATGCGTTTAATGGCCCCCACTGGCGAGGATTACAGGCCAGACGGCGCTGGGCGGGCGGCTACCACTGCCACACCGGCAGATCTCGCCAGTTCTCTGCTGAACGGAATTAACATCTGGACAGCAGTTATGCGTTGTGCTTCACTTGCTGGATTACGGCGACCGTGCCGAGCTGCCGCATCTGGCCAGTCTGTTCGACATCGACAACAAGTGTGGCGGCGGCGTTGGCTTGCAGGAGGCAAACGCCTACCTTGAGCTGACCGCACCCGTGATGGCCCAAACATAAAGAGCTGAGGCTTCAGCCGTTTAGCAAACTATCGACAGATCCGAAAGACGAGGCCCTCCGATGATAAATGAAACGAGTACGGCTCCGAGACCAGGTGCGACCTCAAGGCTGCCCTTGCTGAACGGACACAGTATGCCGCGGATCGGCCTCGGAACATGGCCGATGCTGGACGCCGAATGCGAGCAAGCCGTCCGCTGTGCCGTGCAGACCGGCTACAGGCTGGTCGACACGGCCGTTCAATACCGCAACGAAGAAGCCGTGGGCCGCGGCATCAGAACCGCCGGCGTCCCGCGGGCGGAACTCTTTATTTCCAGCAAGTTCAACAAGGAGTCCCACAGCGTCGACGGCGTCCGTCGGGCGTACGACGAAAGCCTGCGGAAGCTTAGGGTCGACTATCTGGACATGTTCATGTGCCATTGGCCGGTGCCGGCGCTTGGCGCGTATGCGGAGGCATGGAAAGGCCTTGTAACCCTGTTAGAGGAAGGCGCCGTCAAGGCCATCGGCGTCTCCAACTTCAAGCCGGCCCACCTGAGGAAAATCATCGAAGCGACCGGAGTCGTTCCGGACGTCAACCAGATTCAGCTAAGTCCCGCTCTGGCGCGCACACAACCGCGTGCGGTCCACCGGGAGCTGGGAATCCTCACCCAATCCTGGAGCCCGATCGGCCGTGAATCCGGACTGCGTGCGAACCCCCTTGTGGTGGCCATCGCCGACCGTCTGAACAGGTCACCTGCCCAGGTCCTGCTGCGATGGCACATTCAGCAGGACCTGGTGCCCATCCCGCAGGCTTCGGACCCCGTCTGGTTGAGAGAGAACATCTCTGCGTTCGATTTCACCCTGACCGCCGACGACATGAACGATCTGGCCCGCCTGGATATGGGCGAAACTGCTGCGCGGGACTCAGATGCTGCGGAAAACGGTCACTGAATCCCGGCCAACGGACGCGGTCCGGCGGGGCCTCGGCCACTCGGCCGACTGGGGCTTGACGAACGCCACACTTTAGGTCATTCTCTTTCTAAAAGAAACTATCTCTGATTACCAGAGATGACTGGCGTCTTGCCGGCCCGGACAAGGAGATCCATCAATGACTGACCACAGCGGCGTGATTCAGGATGTACGGCAGGGCATGATCCCTGCACACATTTACAACGACAAAGAGATCTTCGAGCTTGAAAAGGAGCGGGTCTTTGGTCGCAGCTGGCTTTTCGTCGCCCACGAATCCGAGGTGCCCGAAGCTGGCGACTACGTGGTGCGCCGCGTCCTGGAAGACTCATTCATCATTTCCCGTGATGAACATGGAGAAATCCGGGCACTGTTCAACATGTGCCTTCACCGCGGCATGCAGGTCTGCCGCACGGAGATGGGAAACGCTTCCCACTTCCGTTGCCCGTACCACGGGTGGTCCTACCGTAACGACGGCCGCATAGTCGGACTGCCCTTCCACAAAGAGGCATACGGCGGCGAAGAGGGCTTCAAGAAGCAGGGGCAGACGTTGCTGCCTGCTCCTTCCCTGGGCATCTACAACGGCCTTATCTTCGTCAGCCTGGATCCTGACGCAGAGCCGTTGGAGGACTTCCTGGGTGACTTCAAGTTCTACATGGACTACTACACGAAGCAAAGCTCCGGCGGGATTGAACTGCGCGGGCCGCAGCGGTGGCGGGTCAAGGCCAACTGGAAAATCGGAGCCGAAAACTTCGCCGGCGACATGTATCACACCCCCCAGACCCACACCTCCGTCGTCGAAATTGGTTTGTTCCGCGAACCAAAGGCGGAAAAGCGCAAGGACGGGACAACCTATTGGGCCGGCAACGGCGGCGGAACTACCTACAAGCTTCCCGAAGGAAGCCTGGAAGACCGCCTCCGCTACGTGGGCTACCCGGACGAGATGATCGCCCGCATGAAAGAGCAGTGGAGCCAGGAGCAGCTCGACGTCGTGGGCAAGGACGGGTTCATGGTGTCGGCGGCGTCGGTGTTCCCGAACATGAGCTTCGTGCACAACTGGCCACGGGTCGAAGAAGACTCCGATGAAGTGCTCCCGTTCATCTCCATCCGGCAGTGGCAGCCAATCAGTGAAGACGAGACCGAGATCGTATCGTGGTTCGCCGTCGACAAGAACGCGCCCGAAGAGTTTAAGGCACGTTCCTACAAGGCCTATCTCATGTGCTTTGGCAGCGGCGGCATGTTCGAGCAGGACGACGTGGAAAACTGGGTTTCCTTGACCAGCACCGCCGGCGGCCCGATGGCACGGCGCCTGCTGCTGAACAGCCGCATGGGCATGCTGGAAAACGGACAGAACGTCGTCGAACCCCTGACCCCCGAGCAGTACTCCGGCCCCGGCTCGACCCGCGTCGGATACAGCGAATACAACCAGCGTGAACTGCTCCTGCGATGGGCCAACCATCTTGAACGACCGATGGAAAAAGCGGCCCAGGTGCACGTCGGCAGCAATCCGGTGCAGGACTGTCCGTCTGACACCCCGGATTCTTTCCCGGCTCCCGCTGAGCACAACGGGCACGCCCCGGCAATGACCGTTTCGAAGGAGGGCTAGCCGTGGGTATTGAAGCCGTAACCGAACGCAGCAACAAATCTCTCTCGGAGCAGTCGGTGCTGGGAGGGCACGCCCCCCGTACTCAGAGGACGGGTGACTCCCTGCCGTTCAATGATGAACTTCATCTGCAAGCCCACAAGTGGCTTGTCGATGAATCCTATTTGCTCGACGCACAGGAGTACGACGAGTGGCTGAGCCGCCTCACGGACGACGTGCACTATCTCATGCCGGTGAGGGTGACCACTGCCCTCGGGGCCGGTTACAGCACGTCTCCCGGGATGGCGCACATGGATGAAAACAAGTACTCGCTGAGCCGCAGGGCGGCGCGCTTCGCCACGGAACACGCCTGGACCGAAGACCCTCCGTCGCGGCTGCGCCACTACGTCACCAACGTCCGGACGTTCCGTACCGGTAACCCGGATGAGATCATCGTGGATTCGGCGGTCCTGCTGTTCCGCAGCCGGGGCGACGTCCGCGAGGCCGCGACCGTGTCGGCAGGCAGGGAGGATCTGCTGCGCCGCACCGGCTCCGGCTGGCAGCTCGCCCGCCGCACCATCATGGTCGACGAGGCGGTCATCCGGATGCAGAATCTGGCCATATTCCTATGAAACTCGAATGGGAAGGCGAAGAGGAGGACCGCCTTGCCGCCATTCGAGCGGCGGAGGAGCGCGACCGGCTGGAAGCACGGGTCAACGGCGCTCCGATCGTGATCGCCAACGAATTCTCCGAAGTCCAGGTAAGCCGCGTCGAGACGCGGAACGGCTCGCGGCTGATGATCAAGTCCCCGCGCTCCGGCCAGTGGGTGTCCCTGTGCCCCCTGGAGCTGGAAGCCCTCACCTGGCAGGCGCCGGCAACCTTCTCGGCCATGATCGGGCATCCGTTCGGGCCGCTTGTCACCGAGGACGAGCAGCCGCCCCAGAACAAAAACAACATCTAGAGGCCAAGGAGATTGACAATGCCTACCGTAAAAGCAGATCTGCAAGCCTGCCAGGGCTACGCCAACTGCGTCGTTGGGGCAACCGACTACTTTGATCTGGATGACGACGGAATCGTTGTTCTCCTCAG
Source organism: Pseudarthrobacter defluvii (assembly GCF_030323865.1). Lineage (NCBI taxonomy): Bacteria > Bacillati > Actinomycetota > Actinomycetes > Micrococcales > Micrococcaceae > Pseudarthrobacter > Pseudarthrobacter defluvii. The sequence continues at coordinate 50,757 of NZ_CP066364.1, forward strand.
GACCAAAGTTCCCGAGGCCGAGCGTTCCCGTGTCACCGAGGCTGCCCGCAGCTGCCCGGTGTCCGCCCTAGTAGTGGAGGACTGATGAACACGACCACAGTTATCGTCGGCTCCTCAATCGGCGGCGTGCGTGCTGCCCAGTCCCTGCGCCTGGAGGGGTATGAAGGCGACATCGTCCTCGTCGGTGCTGAGACGGAACTCCCGTACGACAAGCCGCCGTTGTCCAAATCCGTCCTCTCCGGCAAAGCAGAGGAGTCGTCCATCCGCCTCCTTACCCGCGAGCAGGCGGAGGAAGCCAGCATCCGGCTGCTGCTCGGGCACGCCGCCACAGGCATCGATGTCGCCGGAAACCTGTTGTACCTCCAGGACCACGAACCCCTACACTTCGACAACCTTGTGATCGCCACGGGCGCATCTGCCCGACCCTCACCCTGGGGCCAACGGCCCGGGATCCACGTGCTCCGTTCCCTGGACGATGCCCGGAAACTGCGCGCCGACCTCCTCAAAGGCGGGGAACTGGCAGTGATCGGCGCCGGTTTCATCGGTGCCGAAGCAGCCGCGACGGCACGTACGCTCGGTCTGGAAGTGACAGTCATCGACCCGATGCCCATACCAATGAGCCGCATCTTCAACGCCGAAATCGGACAGCTGTTTGGAGAACTCCACCGCAACAACGGCGTCACCACGATCTTTGGCACCGGAGTCGAGGCCATTGAGGGCGAGCACGGGTCCTTCAGCGTCAGGCTTACCAACGGCCAGACAGTACAAGCCGCCACCGTTCTCATCGGGATCGGCGCGGTTCCCAACGACGCCTGGCTGGCCTCCTCGGGACTGCTGGTGGACAACGGCGTCGTGCTGGACGAGTTCTGCAGGGCTGTGGACGCCCCGAACGTGTATGGCGTCGGCGACGTGGCGCGCTGGCGGCATCAGAAGCACGGTGCGGACATCCGGATCGAGCACTGGACAAACGCGGTTGAGCAAGCCTCATGCGTCGCCCACAACATCACCCATCCGGACAGTCCCCGCGAGTACACACCGGTTGAATACGTCTGGAGCGACCAGCACGACTGGAAAATCCAGGTCGTCGGTCGCGTGGGAGGCAACGCCGACCATGTCCTCATCGGAGACCCTGAGCTGCACGGTCGGTTCGCAGCGCTCTACACCACCGACGGAGTGGAACTGTACGGTGCCGCGATCGTGAACTGGCCGAAGGCCCTGCTTGCCTGCCGCCGCGGCATGGGATCAGGGATCGGCGTGCAGGAACTGCGCGACAAACTCGAGCTCCTGCTCGAGCCCCGGCCGACGGCGGCACTCTGATGCGGGGAAGTCAGCCGCCGGTGGTCCACGAAGAGCAACGGCAGGCCATCGCAATGGCCTGCCGGGTCCTGGCCGGCCGCGGCCTCGCCGACGGAATCCTCGGCCACATCAGTGCGCGAACGGGGGAGAACGAGCTCTTGGTCCGTTGCAGGGGTCCCAAGGAGCGTGGCCTCGCGCACACCGAAGCCAACGACATCCGGCTGGTCGACCTCGACGGCAATCCCGCCGCCGAAGGCGAGCTCGACAGCGGCTACACGGTCCCCAACGAGCTGCCTCTGCACACCGAGCTGCTGCGGCGGCGCCCGGATATCAACTCCGTTGTGCATGCCCACCCCCCGCAGGTCGTGGCCGCCGACTTGGCAGGGCTCGCCATCCGGCCGATCGTCGGGGCGTTCGACATCCCGGGCACCCGCCTGGCGGCAGACGGAATACCCGTCTACCCCAGAGGAGTGCTCGTGCGAAACCGCGAGCTCGCAGCGGAAATGCTCGACGCCATGGGCGATCGGCCCGTGGTGCTGCTGCGCGGACACGGCCTCACCAGCGCGGCGCCGACGATGGAGCAGGCGGTCCTCCAAGCCATCAGCGTAAACACCTTGGCAGGCCTGTCGCTTCAGATCACAGCAGCCGGAGGGCAGCTGCACGACCTTCCCGGTCCCGACATGGCGGAGCTGCCAGATCTCGGAGGGCCGTTCAACATCGCGACCGCCTGGCGACACGAGCTCGCCCGGCTGAGCGTCAGCCCATGAAGCCGGCCAGCGCGGCAGTGCCGACAGTCCCGCCGACGCTGGGTACGATACAAGGCATGCGATCGACAGAGACAGAAGACGGATCCAAATACGGTCCGCCGCCGCAATACCCCATCGAGTCTGTTGATAACGCCCTGCGGCTGCTCCTGCTGTTCGAAACCCAGCCCAGCATCAGGCTGACCGATGCCAGCACTTACTTGGGCGTGGCGTCGTCGACGGCGCACCGGCTTATGGGCATGCTTCTCTACCGTGGCTTCGTTCGGCAGAACCCGGCGACCCGGGCCTACGAACCTGGGCAGGCGCTGAGCTCGATTGCCTTTGCGATCAGACGGCAGGTGGACATCCGGACACTGGCCCGGCCGGTCCTCGAGCGGATCTTCGAACAAACGGGAGAAACCGTCCACTTCGCCAGGCTTGAGAGGACTGACGTCCAATTCATCGACGCCATCGAAAGCAGGCGAGCGGTCCGCGTCGGTTCCCGCCAGGGCCTCACCTTGCCAGCAAACTGCACTGCGACTGGTAAAGCGATGCTGAGCCTCCTCGGTGAGAAGCAGCTGCGGAATCTGTACCCAGGGCAGGAACTCCCCAAGCTGACTACCAACTCAATTACCTCCAGGTCGGACCTTGAAAGGGAGCTCGACGAAATCCGGCACAGGGGTTACGCAAATAGCCGCGAAGAGAGCGAAGACGGGGTGACATCGGTCGCCGCCGCGGTTGCCGGCCCAAGCGGCACTGTCTACGGAATCAACGTATCTGTGCCGGCCCACCGCATGTCGGAGGAGCTTCGCAGCGACCTCGGGGGCATGCTCCGGGCAGCCGCAGAAGAACTCCAGGGGCGCCTGGTCTAGAAGACTTAAAGCGGCTTCGCGTTTAGGCATGGTTGGTCTGTTTGTTCCGGTAGGGGCGGTGGCCGCCGGCGGCCAGTAGGCATCTGAGTCTGTAGTTGGTGAAGTTGCGGAAGCCGCGGGCGATTCGGCGGGTGGTTTCGATGACGCCATTGATCGCTTTGGTGGGTCCGTTGGAAGCGCCGTGGGTGTCGAAGTAGGCTAGGATCGCTGTCTTCCATTGAGTGTCCGCCCGAGTCGGGCGACTTCCGGGATGGGGAGGTCGGGAATGATGTGATTACTTCGTTGGCGAGTTCCCGGCCCCGCTCCGGGCGGGCGTGGTAGATGTTGCGGAGCTTCTGGTAGCACTGCCAGGCCAGGGTGACTTCGTGGCCGTGATCCCCGGCGCTGAGCTTAGCATCGAGCCGGGCGGCTTGTTTGTCGGTGAGGTGTTCGGCGCCGATCTGCAGGGTTCGACGGATTCCGTAGAGCGGGTCGCCCTTGCGGCCGCGGTGTCCCAGGGTGTCCTGCTGGACCCGGCGGCGGACCTCGTCGATCATGGCCGAGCCGAGCTTCACGACATGGAACGCGTTCAGAACGGCGATGGCTTTGGGCAGCTCGTCACGGATCGCGTTCGCGTAGCCGCGGAACGGATCCAGCGCGGCGGTCTTGATCCCGGCAGTGAACCCTGCGCCGCGTTCTTTGAGCCAGTCCGCATAGGCCTTCCCCGACCGGCCCGGAACCAGGTCAAGCAACCTGGCGTGCACCACCCCCGCGGGGTCGCGGGTGTGGTCCACGATCCCGGTGACCATGCCGGTTCCGGGCGGGCCGGTGTGGGACCAGACATGCTCATCGACCCCGAGCGCATCTACCCCGGTCAGCCGGCCGGTCGATGCGATCCGCCGGGTGGCTTCGATCCTGACCGCGTCCCAGACGGTGTGCCAGGAGACGCCGAGCTGATGGGCCAAGGCGGAGACCGAGGTGTCGAAATGCTGGAGCGCATCGGTCGCCCACCCGGCGGCCCTGGCGGTGAGCTTCGCCCGTGGTCCTGCCAGCGGGTGCTCCTCTGTGAACGTCGTTCTCGGGCAGTCCGGGTCCGGGCACCGCCAGACACGTTTGGCCCACAGCAGCCGCACCGGGCGGCCGAAACAGGGAATGTCATGGAGACGGACCTGGCGGCGTCCATGCCCGACCGCGATGACGCCGCAGTCGGCGCAGCCGGTGACGTTCTCCCCGGTTTCGACGCCCAGAAGCAGGCCGGTACCGGTTGCCGTGACGGAGCTGACGCGGACGCCCTCGACACCGAGCAGCGCATCCGCGCGCGTGCACCAGCGGCCACCGGAACACGACATAGAGTTATTCATGTCAGGGTCTCTTTTGGGTATTGGTTGCTTGGTCGCGACCAATTCAAAGAGGCCCTGACCTCTTTCCTGCCGCACCACGCCGCAGCTGCATGCGGCCACGCCCTGCCCCCGGCGTCAGACGGCCCTCACCCTGCTCATCGTCGAAGGCCCAAGGCGACCGGCTTCCCGGCGAACGCGGCCGCAGGCGCCGGACTCCTCCGGCCGCCAGATTGTGTGCACGCCAACGTCGAGCAACTTCCGCTCACCGACGTCCGTGATGACCCAGACAAATCCGTGTTCCGGAAACGTCATGTCAACCCGCCCGTACCACAATGCCCCGGTTTCATGATCCCTCACAGCGATGCGGTGCCCGCGGGCCAGGGACAGGAAGACTTCGATTTCGCATTCTGTCAGCGACTCTTTCAACCCATTCCTCCCCGGCGCTGCGCCGAGAGCCGCCGTACGCAGGGAACAGCCGGCCTGGCGGGCGGCGGGGCAGACCATGCTAAAAACGCTGCCAGCCGGCGCGCCGGAGAGATCGCTCTGCTGTCCGTTCATCGCAGCCCGCTCCCCCACCTTTCGAGTGTCACACCGCGTGGAACGTCGCTGTCCAGGCGCGCTTCATAGCGGCCCGGGGCGAGGCGGGCCACCGAGATGCCGACGTGTTCAGCCATCGCCGCCGGCTTCAGCAGATCCACCGCTTCATCCAGGGCGGCGTCCAGTTCTTTTCGGGTGTGAACGGCGACGACGAGACAACCGGGTGCTGCGTGCATGGTCAAATCCTTAATCTGAGGGCGGTGATCAGTACTTTGGGACACGCCAAATGTCCCTGGGACGGAACGGAGGAGCGGCAGCCCGCCGGCATGATCAAGCCAGGGCCCAAATCCCGGCGGCCCCGGCGGAACCTAGGGGACCAAGGCTTCCGGCAGAAGAAGGGGCAGGACCGTGGAACGCTGCAGAACGGCGGCGGTTTACCTCCGACAGTCCCATGATGGTGGCTTCAACATCTTCCAGGGATTGCTGAATCCAGGCGAGGGCGGCCAGGTCATCGGAACTGTGGGCCGCGTCGATTGATGACGCCTCTAGGAGCGCAGCCCGGCGGCTGATCCTGCCGGAAAGTTCGAGGATCAACGGCGGAATCATGGCCAGGGATTCACCCCGCGTTAGGTGCGCGAAGGCTTCTTTTCCAGCGCCACGGTGGGTGACGGCGACCGTGAGGGCCAGATCTGAGGAGTTTGTGGTCATGGGTCTGTCCTTCAGGTTGTTCAAAGTCCTGGTCTTTTCGGAGTGCTTCCGGTACGACGGAAGGGGAGTCTCGGGTGGTTCGTCCCGCCGCAGATCGTCCGCGCCGCAGGCACACCGTCCGCCACCGGAATGGGCCTGCGGCACGGACGGTCTGCGGCTCTACAAGCCCGGGCGCACCTCCCGATCGACGCAGCCAAATACGACACGGCAGCTTTCAAGGCCGCGTTCTCCACGGCCCGGTCTTTGGTTTCAACAACACCGACCGTCAGTGCCCCTGCCCGGCCGAGACATCAACCATGCTTAACTGCGAAGGGCCCTTAAAGCGACCCCGTACTGCTCCGGCAGTACTTTCCAAAGGGCACGGACCTGAACGTGTGGAGTTAGACCAGCTCGATGACGTCTGCGACGGACTCAACGACAGGCCCCGAGCATGTCTCAACGACCGCTCGCCACGGGCAGCCATGCAACGATTAGGACACCGGATGCAAACACATCTAATTCGCAACGTTCACTAGAAACCGCCCCGTATATCGGGGGCTGATCCTCGGCGCCAACGCAGCACGGGACCTTCGCAGCAGGGCCTATCGGCACCCCTCCCGGTCCCGCGGAACGTCGATCTGCACCGGGCCTGTCGTCTCCGTCAGCACGGTCTGGGACCGCGTTCCGTTGCGCGAGTTGGCAGTATCCTTCGCCGCCGTGTCGTGCCGTTCATAACCGAGGTGCTCGGTCAGTTCCTCGTCCAGGGCGGTTTCGATGACGGTCTTGGTCAGCTGCTTGAGCAGTCCGTCAGGACCGGCCAGGGACAGCCCCTGCTCCCTCGCCATCCTGACCAGCTCGCGGGCAGCCTCGGCCTCGGATTTCTCTGTCAGTTCGTCAACGGCTTTCGTACTCGGCACAGCCTCAAGTGTTGCGGCCATATCGGGCTCCTTCCCGCCAGGCTTGCCGCCCCGGCGTGTCGAGCCGAATACACCGTTAATTCCCCAGTCCCTGCCCGGGCAGCACGCCGCTGAAGAAGGCGAGGTTCCTGAAGGTCACCGGCGCCGAGAAGATGTCCGCAGCAGCGGTGATCGGCGCGTATCACGACCTGTGGCAGGTTGAGGCGTCCTTCCGCATGACCAAGTCCGATCTGAAGGCCCGGCCAGTGTGAGCCCCGCCCGGCACCGATCTCAGACCCAGAACCGGCCGCAGCCGAGGGCTTCCACGATGGGGACCGCTTCTTCCTCCGCCCCCTCTGGCGGGGCCAGCCAGTGGCCCGTGGAAGGGGGAGCGGAATCAAGGGTAGAATCCACCCCGCGGGAGGACCGCCATGCCCCAATGCGGGCCGCCCTGCGGCTGTCGCCCGCCGAAGGATCCCGCGCTTGTGCGTCATCCGGCGCCTGCGCCGGGCCGGCCCGGCGCGCTGAGCGCAACCGGCACACCAGCCCGGGCAACAATTCCCTCAACCGGGTTCGTCCGGGGAGGACGGAGCCACGGGCGCCGCGATCTCTTTCACGGGCACATCACGCCCAGCCGAAAACCGCCGCTGTCTTCGGCCCCTCTCCCAGAGCCCACCGTGGTCGCCGGAAACCGGACACGAACAGGGGGGCCACTTCAAGAGATACAGGCCAGTTTGTCCGCGATCGCGGTGTTCGACTCGCACGCCGAAGCCAGCAGCACGATCTGGGCGCGCTGCGCCAATCCGGCACGGACTCGAAGACCCCGTCAAGCGGGATAGTTCCCCAGGATCACCATCAACGACGCGTCGCATAGCTGGCGCTGCGACGGCCTGCGTAGTCCGCCAGGATTCGAACGAAGTCCTCGGTTCGCTCCGCGAAGACGTAGTGGCCCGCGGTTCCCAGGATGTGCAGGCTCGTGGTCTCCGAGACGAGGGCGAGCTTCTGGTAGAAGGCGATGCCCAGGTCAACCGGCGCCGAGCGATCGTCGCGGCCCCAGACGACTTCGACGGGAATATTGACCTCGCCGGCGAAGAGGCGAGCGCAGATGTCGTCCTTCGCCGCCTGAAGACTCGGCTCCCAGTATTTCTTCTCAACCATCGGGTAGGTCTTGAGGGCGTTCTGGTGGTTCTCCTTGACGTACTTAGCGGCGGCCGCATTGATTTGTTCCTGCGGCACCGGGGTCACGTACTGCGCACGGAAGAAGGCTCCGCAGATCTCCTCCGGAGACGCGTCCGCCGGAAGCGAACGCGTGATCGCGTCGTAGAACTCAACGTCGCGGAACTTAGGGTCGGTGCCAGCGAGCGTCGCGCTCGACACGATGAAGAGACCTTTGGTCGACTCCGGCATGTCAAGAGCGAGCTTGCTCGCCAGCAGGCCACCGCGCGAGTGCCCGACCAGAATCATGTCCTCGAGTCCCAGAGCGTCGATGAAGCCCCTGGCGTGCTTGACCACCGCATCGAACGTCCACTCGGCATGCGTCGGCGCGAGGTCAGTCTCTCCCTGCCCCAGCTTGTCGAAGGTCACGACGCGGAAGCCCTTGTCGACCAGAGGAGCGATGACGGGAGCCCAACCATCCCCGCCGCCCGGCATGCTCATACCCGAGTGGCCACCGTGGATCAGGAGGATGACCGGACCCTCGCCCTGATCGATATAGCGCGTCCTGATTCCGCCGACGGATATGTAGTTCACGGACAGGTCTGTGTTCAACTCAAGCCTCCTGATCAAAGCAACTGGCTCGCCTATGGGGCGAGTATCTGCCATTTCTGTCACACAGAGAAGCCTTCTGTCAAGAGGGATCCGTGATTCAACGCCGGTGACAAGTTGAACGCCCGCGATCGCCGTCGACATCCCGGTCGTCGGTTGACGCTCGTTGTGCGCCAGCTGCTGATGGGGCCCGCCGAGCCCATCCCGATTGGTACGCCTTGGTTGACGTGAATACACGCCGATACAACAGCAACCACAACCGGCTGGCTGCCAGGCGCCATACCAACATCCGTGCGCCTACTCGACATTGGCTCTCCACGGCTCCACTGGGCCGCCTGGCCAGCGTCAACGCGATCGGGTAGGCGGGCGACCGCCACGAGCTGCGAAGCCCGGATTGAGCGGAACCATTGACGAACGACGAGCGAGTGGATAGCGTACATCAGAATCGCTCTCTACCTACCAGAGGGTAGTGGCCCACAGGCCATCATGCTCCAACTGGAAGGGACTGCTGAAGGTTTGATTGACACTTTGCCTGTGAGGATTTGATCCTTGCGGGTGGAAGGATGTTCCTCATGCCCAAAGCCTTTCCCGAAGAGTTCCGCCGCGATGTCGTGGCGGTTGCCCGCAAGGGCGAAGCGCCCATCACCCAGATCGCCAAGGATTTCGGGGTCTCACCTGCTGCCCTGCACCGCTGGATGAAGATTGCCGACAGAGAAGATGGCGTGCAGTCCGGGGCCGTGTCTGATGACGCCGCGAAGTTGCGGGAGGCCAATAAACGCATCCGGCTCCTGGAGCAGGAAGCTGAAGTCATGCGCCGTGCCGTGGCCTATCTGTCCCGGGACATCAATCCAAAAAAATGATGTACCCGCTGGTCCGCGAGCTGGCTGCCAGGGACGCCCCGATCAGGGTTCCCGTGGCAGTGTCCTGCCGGGTACTGAATTTCTCCAGACAGGCCTACTACCAGTGGGCCGCCAACCCCGTGCCCGCCCGGGACTGGGAAGAAGCCCACCTGATCAACGCCGCCATCGACCACCACCGCGACGATCCTGCCTTCGGCTACCGGTTCATCGCCGATGAGATCAACGCCGGACCCGGCCCTGTGGCCAGTGAACGCCGGATCTGGCGGCTGTGCTCCCAGAACGGCATCCTCTCGGTGATCCACCGCCGGCGCCGCTCAGCGCTCAAGGCCGGCCCTCCGGTCCACGATGACCTCATCGAACGGGACTTCAGCGCCACGGCACCGAACCGGAAATGGCTGACGGACATCACCGAGCACCACACCGGGGAAGGCAAGCTGTACCTGTGCGCGATCAAGGACCTGCATTCGAACCGGATCGTCGGGTACTCCATGGACGGGCGGATGAAAGCGTCTCTGGCCGTTGCCGCGCTGGACCACGCCGTGGCTCTCAGGAAACCGGCCGGCACAGTGGTCCACTCGGACAGAGGGTCCCAGTTCAGATCCAGAAAGTTCGTCCTGGCCCTGAACACCTACGGGCTGAGCGGATCAATGGGACGGGTAGGAGCATGCGGTGACAATGCCGCGATGGAATCGTTCTTCTCCCTGCTGCAAAAGAACGTCCTGAACCGGAAACGATGGGAAACCCGGGCCGAACTCCGGCTCGCCATCACAACCTGGATCGAACGCAGCTACCACCGCAAACGCCGTCAACGCGCCCTCGGCCGGCTGACACCCATCGAGTTTGAGACAATAAAAAACGCGGCCTCAGCCGCGTAAGAAATTATCAACCCCAGCTGTCAACTAAACCTTCAGCAGTCCCCTGTGACTGCTATGAAGTTGCTATCAACTTGATAGCAACTTCATAGATCCAGGTGGCTTACTTACTCGTAACTGTCGCGGACCTGCTCGAGACCGATCCTAAGAGCGCGCAATGCCATCGGATGCTTCTTTCGGCCTTCGAGCTTCGCCACGTCCGCAAGTAAGTCCATGAGTTCACGGTCCTCGTCAAAACGAAGCAACATCGTTCTGGCAGTCCCCTTGTCCCTCGAATCACTAAGTGTGGGCGTGACACTGGGCCTGGCTGGAATTCCGCGCTCAGCGCTGACAGCCGGCGAGGTCAGTAGTGGTTCAGCGGCATTGCCAAACGCCTCGATAGCCTCGTCCCTAGCTTTCTCGGACGCGGACCGCTTCTTGATTGCCACTACCCCATCAACTCCTCTACCAGCCCACGGATTTCCCTCGCCGCCTTAGGGTTCTTCCACTCAACAACTCCGAGCCCCTCCCCCACCACGTCTCGATAAGCCTTGCGCTCATACAGAACGGTTCGCAGTGGTTCGATACTCGGATAGTCGGAAAGGTAATCCCTGGCGTCGCCACTTTCAGATTCGAACGCGTTGGTTGATACCCGTGTAAGAGCCCCTCTGACTCGAAGGGAGGGATTGAAGTCACGGGCAGTTTCAATCAACCTATCGACAGTCGCGAGTGTATCGAGATCAAATTGACTCGATTGCGTCAGGATCAACAACTGGTGGGCCGCAGTCATGGCTGTGCGCATCTCCTTGCTGTCCTTCCCTGCCACATCGACAAGGACAACGTCATAGCTCGTATCCAGTTCACGCAGCGTCTCGTGCAGGCTCCCAAGTTTCTCCACTACAAAGATGCGAGGTTCATGCCCGGCCTCTTCGCGGTCTACTGCCCAACGAGCAGTGGACCGCTGCCGGTCGCCGTCCACGACCGCTATGCGCATCCCCCGCTTCGCCAGCTCAACAGCAAGGTTGGTTACAACCGTGGACTTGCCGACGCCGCCCTTTTCGCTACCCACAACAATGATCATGCCTCCAACCTAATGCCGAGGTTGATAGCAAAAGGCTAGCGACACGCTACCTGTTTGATAGCACTATGAAAGCAGTAGCAAATGGGCCGGATCGAGAGAAGATCCTCGGATAGGGTGATAGCAGTTTCAACTGCTATCACATCACTATCCGATTGATAGCGATGGGCGCTGAGGGACCAGGCCGCCAGCAAGCCCAAGTACTCACCTCCCTGACTGGAGTCATGCGCGTCATATGGAATACTGCTCGCTACTAAATTGCTATTGAATCACTATTGATTTGATAGTGATTGTGAAACTGAGGGGCAGCTGATGACTGCCAAAGGAGCAAGTTTGCTAGCGAAACACTACTTATTCGATAGCACTATGAAAGTAGTATCAGTACGTGGGCGGCGTACCAATGCACAGCCCAAATTATCGGAGCAGTTTCAAAGTGCTATCGAACTACTACACGACCGTGGCTGAGGATCAACCTCAAACTGCTGGACGCGAGCATAAGCTCCACGCAATCGTCACCCACGCTCAGCAGGGATGTGGGACCAACTCGAAACGCTGTGCTAGCGAAACACTACTAAGGCACTACCGATTCACTAGCATTTTGGTAGCTGCCAGCGAAATCAACTGCACCAGAGACCTATGCGGGCTGATCTATTCGCCACACTGCCGCATCATCCGGGGGTAGCCAATACTCATCCCTTTCAGAATCAAACAAATCGACCTCATCGATCGCAAGCTGGAGTGTCTTGAACCTATCGAGGTAGGCATGCCAGATCGCGCGTTCGTGACGATTCCGCCGGATGTGGTCAAGGTAGTCGTCGAGCACTCCGAGCCTGGCGGCGAGCATGCGGAGGTTCACTGAAGTGGTTTTCCACGTTCTACCGTGGCGCTGGATCATGCCGAGTGTCTCCATCTCAGCCAATGCGGCCGAGCAGGCGTTGCGGCTGACACCACTGTTGCGGGCCACTTCCGCGGTGGTGGGGGAGTGGCGCCCACGTTCAATTGCCTCATAGGCAAGGGCAGCCACGTCTCCCAGGGCCCGAAACACGGGGCGGACGGCATGAATTTTTCCTTTCCGCCACGTTAGTTCCCGTGCAAGTTGTTGGTAGTGCTCAGGGAGTTGAATGAGGTAAACATCGGCCGCCTTCTGACGTGCGTCGGCGATCTTAGTGAGGATCCCATCAGAAGCTTGAACCAAGACGGGCAGCAGCCTGGCGATGGTGACGTGGTGTTTCCCCATCGCGACAGCAAGAGTGCGGCAACCGACATCCAGGATGTCTGTTTCTCTAGCCCGCATGTATCCCAACAATCCGCGGATCAGTAGACGGAGGCTGAGGCCTTCTCGACCGCGTTTTTGGAGTCTGTGGTCAAGGACTGCGTACAGAACATTTTCCAAGTCGTTCACGAGTTGGTGTACGGCAGCACTGCTGGGTTTGCTTGCCCCCCCGGTGGTTAAAGTGGCGCTTGTGTTGTTAATAAGTGCACTCCTTTCCCCGCGATTACGGGGGAGCGGTTTTCGGGCGCTCGAAGCTGCACCGGTGAAGGCCTGGGCTTTGGCCCACTCGTACGGAAGGAGCCTTGCCTGGCGTTCTGCAGATCCGTAGAGGGCAGCTAGGCCCGGGAACTGGCCGACGAGTTCGTTTTCTACGTGCTGCAGGGACCAGCCACAGGCACTGAAGTGGTTCAGCACGGCCATTCGGGCCTCGGACGGGCCCTTGTACTTAGCCGTGTCGTACAAACCGGTTCGTGCGACCCGTCGCAGCGGGGTCTCACTACTGGATCTCAGTGAGAGCGCCGGCAGCCCGCCGGTCCGTTGAGCGGCTACGGTCTTCGCTTCGCGGGCCTTGAGTGCGCGTTTGCGGGCCAGTTCCGGCGCCAACGCCGTACGCAGCTGCACTAAGCCCCGTGCTGGGTTGCGGCGGCGCAGGATGTCGTACGCCTGGGACAGGGGAGTGATGAGGGTTTGGTGGCCACCGGACTTGTGGATCGTTCCTGGGACACGGATGCACCCGTCTGTGATGTTCTGGTGGGGGCTCGGGTCAAGACTGGTGGCCATAAGGGCTAGCGCTTCGACCAGCTCCCGGGCCTCGGCTGCGTCCATCCGGTCGTGCAGCGGCACGTACAGGTGTCGTCCACCGCTGGGGGAGAAATCCTCCACGAACCTCATGCCGCACGCCGACAACAATTGGCCCACCCGGACCGCGTCCGAGTCCACCACGCCCTTCAGCGCCTTCGAGGTATCAAAGTCCAAGCACAGCGTGGAGACTCGGCCATCCGTGCCGTGCACCATTACAGCAGCAGGATGTCCCGGCAAAGACGGAGTGATCTTCGGCGCATTTTTCGGCCGAGGATATTGAAACCTCTGCCCAATCCACCGCCCCAACCGGTACGAAGGCGCGCCAGCAATCAGCGGAGCAAGACCCCATGCATCTTCCGGCTTGGGACGTGGAGCGACACTCACAAGGGCATGCGTTGACGTCAATACCGGTTCCGGTACCATAGGGACAGTAGTTCCTTTCGAGGTAACACAAATGGCACCCACAGCGTGGGTGTTGTAACAGCTCGGATCCGGATCTTGGCGGATGAGGGATCTGAGCGAAGGATTAGGAAGGTCCCTCCTTTTAGGAGGGGCCTTCTTCCGTTAGGAAGCCTTATCGATAGGCAGGGCTCCTTGTTCCTGGTGGTCGTCTATGTCAGGCCAAATAGGCAACCCGCGAGCATCCAGCCGGATGCTCATCAGGAGGCGTTCGGCTGCCTGTCCTTTGGAGAGCCCCATGTGGGTGGCAAGACGTTCCACCAGAGCTTTAGCATCGGCAGCAACGTCAACTTTGAGGACGACGTTGCCGGCCCCTGTACCCCGTACGCGTCTGTGGATGGCTGTACTCATAAACCCCAGCCTATAGGTACCGGTACCGTTAACTGCGCGGCCCGTTCGGCGTGTCGTTTCCATTAGACGAGGTCAGAAGCCTTTGGCCACCGCGGCGGCTGCGGCGAGCCACGCGCGTTGGGTGGCGGGTTGGAGGGCGTCGTAGCGGATGGGGCCGTTGACCAGGGCGGGGTCGTAGGGGATTCGGACTACGGCTCGTACATGGGGGGCGAAGCCGTCTGCGATCCGCCGGGCTTCATCCTTGGCGCGCTTGAGCGCATCGCCGCTCATGCTGCGTTTGGCGTCGGTGGACTCGGACACGATGACGACGGCGTTGCGGGCCAGCTCGGCATCGTGTCCGCCGCGGGATTCCAGCGTTTGGAGGGTCAGGCGCGCGGCCTCGGCGCGGTCTTCGATGGCTGTCACGGGGACCACGAGCTGGTTGGTGTGGTGGATCATTCGCCGCCAGTTGGCCGCGCGGGCCGTGTTTCCGGAGTCCATGACGATGAGCCGGTAGTAGCGGGTGAGTACCTGGTGGGCGATATCCACCTCCTCTGCGGTCACTTCATGGTCGCCCTCCTCGTTCTCGTCTGAGCGCAGGACGTCGAACTTGTCGGACGTCTGGTGGTGGACGAACTGGGCGATTTCGGCGGCTTGGGCGCTGGGGGAGAGCAGCGCCTTTGATGAGTCGATGAGATCCAGGACGCTGTTGTTATGGCCGCCCTGTTCGGTGCGCCAGCCGAGAGTGCCTTGGGATTCGTTGTTGTCCCAGGCCACGGTCGCTGCGCCGCTGTAGCGGGCCAGGATCGCACTGAGCATGACGACGGTGGGGGTTTTGTTCGCTCCGCCTTTGCGGTTGACGACAGCGACGGTGCGGGGGCCGGGCCAGTGCTGGCTCACTGTGCGGATGTCTTCGCGTTCGGCCAACTCTTCGGGTGAGGGGTCCATCCGGAAGCCCAGGCGGCTGAGAACGCCGCGCCAGCCGCGCGTGGCCGGCTGGAGCACGGGCGCGCTGATGAGGAATGAGGTGTCTTTGAGGCTGCGCCGGGTGGCAGGCTCCGCAGCGGCTGCTTTGGCGGCCGGTGCGGGCCCCTGGGCGGCCGCGGGCGTGACGGCTGCACCGAAGGTCACCGGCGCAGCGTCGACAGCTTGTGCCGGTACTTCTTCGGCCGGAGAGGCATCGGGGACCGAAGCTGGCGTGGGAGCCGGCGCGGCCTTGGTCGTGGCCTTGGCCGTCTCGGGCGAAGGGGCTGCTGTGTCCGGCAGAGGGTCCTGCTCCCGCCGCGGGGTGGGCTTGATCGGTGCGGCCTCGCTGACGACGCCTTCGGGGGAGACGATGATGAGGCCCTGCCCGTCCGGGTCGGTGGTGCTGACGCGGACGGGTCGGCCGAGCTGAGCCGCGGTTTCGGTGATGATTCGTAATGCATCGCTAAGGACGGCGGCTTCGTCGGCGGCCTCGATAGCGTGGGAGGTTCCGTTGATGGTGACTTCGCCGGTTCCGTTGGTGCGTAGAACGGCGTTGATCTTGGGGAAGTCGAGTGCTTGTGTTTCCATCATCTGTCCTTACTTTGTGCCGTTCGGGGGTGTGAAACGGTTGACCTGCCAGGGTTTGTCGGCTGCGCTGCGGAGCAGCTGCACGTCGTAGTCGCCGGCATCGGTGGGAAAGACGACATGGCAGCCAAAACCGTTGCTCTCTTCGATCCTGAGCTGGCCCGCTCCGGTGATCCTGGTGACCGGGATGTTGGCCGGGTCAACGTATTGGTAATCGGCGGTTGCTTGGGGGGTCAGGAGCTGGCCGAGTTCCTGGATCCAGACCTTGTCGGTGACTGCTGGTCGGGCATAGAGCGTCATGGCCTTGGTCGCGGTGTCCAGCGCGGCTGTTTTGCTTGCCTCGTCCCAGGCGATGCCCAGGGTAGCCGGTGCTGTGCCACCGGGAGCTTGGGGCTTGCCGCCCGCGCTGAGCGTGGCGGAGGTGGCGGCGGAAGCACTGGGCGATGGTTCCGCGGGTGTTGAGGTGGATACCGGCGCGCAGGCCGTGCACACGAGCAGGGCCGCGAGGGCTGTCAGGGCGCGTTTCATGGTTCCTCCAGTGAGTCGCTGCCGGGCAGGTAGAGAAAGGCGCTGGGAGTGCTGTTCTCTACGGTGCGGGTGTAATAGGTGTGGTCATTCGGGGCAGGGTTGCCGTTGTAGCCCTCTTCCACGAAGCTGCCGTCACGATTGACGGCTTTGACGACGGCGACGTGGCCGTAGGTGCCGTCGGCGCCCCCGGTGCCGGGGGAGTACCAAACGACAGCGCCGACACGGGGTGTTCCACCGGTGGGCCAGCCCTTGGCATCCCAGCCGTCTTTCCAGGTAAGGGCAGAGCCGAGCACCGCACCGTCAGGCCGGAAGGTGCCGTTCAGGACCTTGTAGGGGGCCGTGGTGCTGCCGAGTTGCTGGTTGACGCGCCAGAGGGCGAAGTCGACGCATTCGCGGTTGTACATGCCCAGCGGGGAGGGCTCGTAGATCTTGGCCGTGCGCCACGGCAGGTCATCGTCCTTGCCGGATTGCCCAGGGATGCCGCAGGAGCTTTCCCCGCCGGCATCGGTGATCTTTGCGTCGCCCAGGACGGCGACGACCTCGACGGCCGCCGCCCAGTAGGACTGGTAGTGGAACGGGTCGGCGTTGCGCTGGACCCGGTGCGCGGCCGTGGTGGGTTCGAGCTGTTCCCACCCGCTGATCTTCTGCAGGGCGGTAAAGAAGCTCATGGCTGAAGTCGTAGGGTCCATACGTTCCAGGTAGGTTCCCCACGCACCGTTGTCGCGCTGCTGGAACAGTCCCCGGGAGTCAGGGCCCGGACCATCGCCGTAGTCCAGGACACGTAGCCCAGATTCGCCCATGGCCGTCATGACACCGATCGTCTGCCCCCGGGCCGACAGGCCAAGGGCTTTTCCTGCGTTGATGACCAGGGCGGCGTTCTTCAGCTGCTCGCCCTCGTAACCGGCGACAGCGACCTTGGGCAGCTGGCTTGCGTCAACGCTGACGCTGAACCCGGTCGGTGAGCAGACGTCGGCCACGGCCTGAGAGCCCCCACCGAACAGGATGATGGACAGCACCAAGCCGGCGGGTACAAGGACGGCGCCGGCGACCAGCGCAGGCGCGCTCGTTCGTGATTGCATGTGTCCCCCTCACATCTGCTCGTCAGCTGCTTCGCCCTAGGGCTGGTCCTCGTCGTTCACTTCTGGTGTCTGGCCCTTCCTGAGCGTGTTCCGGTTCTCCCAGACCCAGTCCTTGACTTGATCTCTGGCGATCAACCATGTCTTCTCGACTTGGTAAGCAGGAATCACTCCGGTTTGGAGCCAGCGGTAGACGGTGTTTCGAGACAACCCGAAGATCTCCTCGAGGTCCTGGGGCGTAAGACGCTCCGGGTACTTGGCGAAGAGTGCTTCCAGGTACTTGGGGTCCACGCTCAGTCCGTCCCACCGCATAGAGCCAGCATAGACCACAAATTGGTACTGTGATGTACTGGAAGTGACTGAAAGGTACTAAACCTGTTGTTGGGGGTCACTTTTGGCCTTTCGTGTCGGATGGTACCGATACGATCTTTGCGGACATTAGTAGGGGAAGTGAAATGCCGGTCTCAAAGAACCGCTGGGTGACGCTCGGCGCAGAAACTATCGACGAACCCGTTCTTGCCTTCCCGGAAGAGCCGCCTTTCATCCCAACGGGGGCGACGAGGCCGCAACTGAGCGTTCCGCAACCGGACCACGCGGACCGGCTTCCCCGAAGGAACGCTGCGGGGAAGGAACCGGATTTTTGGTGGCTTGGCGTCCACGGCGGCGCGGGCGAAACGTCCCTTGCACGCCTGGACAAGAGCACCAAAGCCGCCGAGCATCACTGGCCCTTGACGGCAGCCGGATCCGTGATCGTCCTCGTTGCACGGTCCAATATCCCAGGCCTTCGCGCAGCACGGCTGGCGGCAACGGAATGGGCTTCGGGCTCACTTCCCGGGATCCACGTCGCCGGCCTCATGGTCATGGCTGACGCTCCCGGACGGCTCCCCAAAGAGATCCGCGACTTCGCCCGCGTCGTCGGTGGGGGAGTGCCCCACCTGTGGCATTTCCCGTGGGTCGACGGATGGCGTTACGGCCATGACGTCGCCACCGAGGAACTTCCCAAAGAAGCCCGCACCGTCCTCGAGCAGATACGCCTCGCCGTCGCTGCCACTGCCGGTCTCCCGGCCAAGTAGAAAGAAGAAAACCCAATGTTGTTCTCCAAGGCCCTCGAATGGTCAAGCTTTGCCATCACCGAGATACCGAACCCGGGCACCGGCGAGGCCCCTCCCGGCGCTGAAGGGTTGCTGACGATCCTCAAGTGGGTCGCCTGGATCGTCTTCGGCCTGGCCGTGGCCGGCATCCTGATCACAGCCGGAACGATGATGATCAACAACCGACGCGGCGAGGGCGGCGAGCACGCCGGCCGGCTGGCATGGGTCCTCGGCGGCTGCATCCTCGCAGCCTCCGCTGGCGGCGTCGTTGGCGCCCTGGTCTAAGGAGCTTTGCCATGACTGAACCGACAGTGAACGAAGACCAGAATCCGCTGACCAAACCTAAGTTCATCATCTCGGCCGTTGTCGTGGCGATCATTGTCGCGCTCGGGATCATCCTCGCCCTGGTTCCCAGAGGTGGGGAAACGGCGTCCCCTGAACCGAGCACCATCAACACAAGCACCAGCAGCGGTCAACCGACCGCGGCGTCGGCGTCCAGCGTGTGCGGCCTGCCATCCGGTGACCAGGCCAAGCCGGCCGCCGCACCCGCCGATACCAAATGGGAATTGGTCGGCAAGATCGCCGCACCAACATCGCCGACGCAATTCGGCCCCGGCAAGACCGAAACCAATGGACTCCGCTCCTGCTTTGCACACTCACCCACCGGGGCGCTCTACGCCGGGGCAAACATGATTGTTCTCGGGAGTTCTGGACGTCCCGACCTGTTGGCCCAGCATCTCGTGGTCGAGGGACCGGAACGAGACAAGATGCTGTCGGAGCCACCGACCAGCGCCCCGACGACGGCACCGTTTCAGATCGCGGGCTACAAGGTCGTGGACTACACCGGCGACCGCGCCGTCATTGAATACGGCCTCACAGCAGCAAACGGCAGCGTCGGGTCAGTGCCCGTGGCAATGCAGTGGCAAGGCGGCGATTGGAAATGGGTTCTGCCCGCCACTGGCATGGCAGAAGCACGACAGCTCTCTGATTTGAACAGCTTCATTAGTTGGGCGGGGGTCTAACTTTGTTTCCGGCCAACGAGAACGGGCAGCCCTGCAAACCGTGGGAAGTTGGATGCGTCGTTTCAGACTGGGCGAATGATCGTGCCAATGACGCGGTCAAGAACATGGCTCAGGCAGTCGCAGACGCTGTGGGAAACGTCGTCAAGACGCTTGGGACGTTTTGGGTGAATGTGGGAACTCCCGCTCTAACCGCAGCCCCGGGTGGGTCGACTGCGAGTGATCCGGTGTTGTTTCTGCAGAACAGTCTCTATTTCTGGACGGCTTCCTTGGCTGTGCTGTCCGTCCTCGTGGGTGCCGCCAAGATGACGATTGAGCGCAGGGGTGCACCGTTGCGGGATCTGGTGCGTTCGCTGGCGACCCTGATCGTCGTCTCCGGCGCTGGTGTCGCAGCAGTGGGACTGCTGACGGTTGCCGCTGATCAGTTCTCGGCTTGGATCATCACTAACTCCACGAACGGCACCTCGTTCAACGAGAACATCACAGCCTTGTTGGCGCTTTCGGCCACCAGCCCGCTCGGGTCGATCATGATCATTCTCCTAGGGCTGGTCGCGATTCTGGCCTCCGTCATGCAGATCGTGCTCATGATCATCCGCGGTGGCCTGCTCGTCATCCTGACGGGGATCTTCCCTACGGCTGCAGCTTTCACCAACACCGAAGCTGGCAAGGGGTGGTTCCAGAAGTGCACGGCATGGCTGATCGCCTTCATTCTCTACAAACCCGCGGCCGCCATTATCTACGCGACGGCCTTCCAGCTCAGCGGCAGCAAGATCTTCGGAAACGTTGGTGACGGCAAGGACTTCGGCTCCGCGCTCCTGACCACAGTCACCGGACTTGCTCTGATGATCATTGCCTTGTTCGCCATGCCAGCCCTCATGCGGTTCGTCACCCCCATGGTTGGCGCTGTCGCTGGCGGCAATGGCGCTCTGGCAGCAGGGACGGTCGGCGCACTGGCTTCCGGCGCCATCAGCATGGGCAGCGCCGGACGCGGCGGAGGGTCATCCACCAGCTCGACGACAACCAGCAGCACCTCGAGTCAAAGCCCCGGATCACAGGGCCCCTCAGGCACTGGCAGCCAAGGAACGGCAGGAACGTCCGGCACAGCAGGGAAGACGGGTACCCGGAGCGCCGGAGTCACTGGCGCGGCAGCATCTACCGGTGCCGGTAGTGCTGCTGCAGGCGGCGGAGCGGCCGTCAGCGGTGGCGCTGTGGCCGCGGGCGCGGGCGGTGTCGCCGTACTGGCCGCACAGAAGGGCGTTGAAGCAGGCCAGGCCGCTTCCGGGGCCATCAAAGACATGAGCGAAGAATCCACGGGGGGTGCCTGAGATGGCAGCTATCGAGAACACATACAGGGAACCGACCTACGGCAACTGGCGGCGTCCGCGCAAAGCGGGCATCGGCACCCTTGGCGGGCTGGCAACAGCCGGTTTGTTTGTTGGCCTCATTATCACGGTGATCTGTCTCTTTGTGGGCGGCTGGTTCGCCGGGCTCGTTGCTCTGTTCATTCTTGGGGTGGCGCTGGCGGTCGTCTCGGTGACCGACAAGCACAACAAGTCCGTGGGGGAGCGGGTCTTCGCCCGGCTGGCGTTCCGCTCCGCGCGGCGCAAGAAGGCCAACATCTACCGCTCCGGTCCGCTGGGACTGACGCCTTGGGGCGAGTTCCAGCTGCCTGGGATCTCTGCCGGTTCCAAGCTGTATGAGTTCACCGACTCCTATGGCCGCCCCTTCGCGCTGATCCACCTTCCCTCAACTGCGCACTACACCGTTGTCTTCGGCACCCAGCCCGACGGGGCATCCTTGGTTGATCCCGAGCAGATTGATGCCTGGGTGGCTAACTGGGGCGGCTGGCTGGCTTCGTTGTCGAATGAACCTGCCGTCGTGGCTGCATCCGTCACGGTCGAAACCGCACCCGATTCCGGGGCGCGGCTGCGCCGGGAAGTTGAATCGAACATCCATGACGATGCCCCTGACATTGCCAAGGCCATGCTCCGGGAGGCCCTGGCGACTTACCCGCAGGGTTCGGCCACGATCCGTGCTTGGGTCGCGCTGACGTTCAGTGCCGCTGCCCGGGCCGGCGGCAAGCGGCGCACGGCAGAAGAGATCGCTCGGGATCTCGCTTCGCGGCTTCCCAGCCTGACCGAGCGGCTGGAATCCACCGGCGCCGGAGCCTGCGCACCGTTGAATGCCCAGGAACTGTGTGAGGTCGTGCGGGTCGCGTACGACCCTGCAGCGGCACGGCTCATTGACGAAGCCCACTACCAGGGCACACCTGTGGACCTGGACTGGGGCGACGTTGGACCGTCCGCCCACCAAGCGGGCTGGGACGGCTACCGCCACGATTCCGGGCACTCGGTGTCCTGGACCATGACGGGCGCACCCCGCGGACACATCCTGGCCTCGGCTCTGGCCCGCTTGGTCGCACCGCACGGGGAGATTGCCCGCAAGCGGGTCACCTTGCTGTACCGGCCGATCGAAGCAGGCCGCGCGGCCGCCATCGTGGAATCTGACCAGACCAGCGCCCTGACCCGGGCCTCCTCGACTAACCGGCCCACCGCCCGCGCCCTGGTCGACGCCCGCGCGGCGCAGGCCACCGCAGCGGAGGAAGCCAAGGGTGCCGGGCTGGTCAACTTCGGCATGGTGGTCACGGCTACGGTGCTGTCCTCCCGTGACCTTGAGGACACTGTGGCCGTCGTGGAAGGCAATCTCGGTCCGTCGGCACGTCTGCTGTTGCGGCGCGCTTACGGCTCACAGGATTCTGCCTTTGCCGCGTCCCTGCCACTGGGTCTGGTCCTGCCCAAGCACTTGAAGGTTCCCGAAGAGATCCGCGAGGCCATGTGATGTTCGGCAGCAAGACCAAGTACCAGCGCACACAGGCCCCGGCCACGAAGCTCGCGGCCGCTGTCGCCCGCCGCCCGGGCCTTCGGGGCTGGCGCGGCCGCGGGCAGGGCGAAGCTGTCTACGTCACTGCAGCCGACGAATGGCGCGGAACCTCGGTCCAGGTCTGCGGTCTCTGGCCGTTCGTGGGCGGCAGTGGGACCCCGATCCTAGGTGTCCCGATCGGCGTTCACACCGACACCGGCGCGCCCTTCGGCGCCGATCCGATCAGCTGGTTCATGCACGGCATGATCAACAACCCCTCCATGTTCGTCCTTGGCCTGCCGCACTACGGCAAGTCCACCCTGGTCCGGCACATTGTCCTAGGCCTGGCAGGCCGGAGCATCAACCCGTTGATCCTCGGTGACCTGAAGCCGGATTACGTTGACCTGATCGAAGCTCTCGGCGGGCAGGTCATCAGTCTGGGCCCTGGACGCGGCCATTTGAATGTCCTGGACCCGGGTGAAGCCACGGGAGCCGCCGTCAGGCTGCTCGCCTCGGCCGAGGAACACCGGGCCAACGCGAACCGGACCCTGAACGATCCAGATGGCGGCCAGGCCGCGGCCGCGCCGCTGCTCGCTGCAGCAGTGAAGGCGGAGAAGCTGGCCGAACAGCTGATGGCCGACTCGCACAACCGGCGCCTGAACATGATCACGGCGCTGATCACCATCGTGCGGAACGCCAAGCCCAGCGCCCACGAGGAATCCCTGCTTGACCGGGCCCTGCACATCCTGGACGAGCGCCTGGACCGGGTGCCCCTGATCGGGGACCTGATCGAGGTCATCAAAGACGCCCCCGACGAGCTGCGGGCGATCGCCCTGGACCGCGGCGACATGAGCCGCTACCTCGACGCGACCGACCAACTGCGCCAGTCGCTGTACTCCCTGAACGGCTCGGGCCGGTTCTCGGACATGTTCTCCCAGCCAACCGACCAGCCGATGGACCTGACCAAACCCGTGGTCTTCGACCTCTCCGGGATCTCCGACACCCAGCGCGACATCCAGGCGGCCTGCCTGCTGGCCTGCTGGTCCACCGGGTTCGCCACCGTCCAGGTCGCCCACACCCTGGCCGACGCCGGCCTGGAACCGCGCCGGAACTACTTCGTCGTCATGGACGAGCTCTGGCGGGCCCTGCGCTCCGGTGAAGGCATGGTCGACCGGGTCGACTCCCTCACCCGTCTCAACCGCACCGAAGGTGTCGGGCAGGCCATGATCACGCACACCATGAGCGACCTCGAAGCCCTGCCCACCGAATCCGAACGGATGAAAGCGCGCGGTTTCGTCGAACGCTCCGGCATGGTCGTCTGCGGCGCCCTGCCCGGGGCCGAAATGGAAAAACTCAACAAAGCCGTCACCCTCTCCAGGGCCGAACAGGCCCGCCTCATCTCCTGGGCCGACCCGGGATCATGGACCGACGTCGGCGGCTCCCGCAAACGCGTCCGCCCGGGCCTGGGCAAATTCCTCTTCAAAGTCGGCGGCCGCCCCGGAATCCCGGTCGCACTCAAACTCACCAGCGTCGAAGAACGGCTGCACGACACCAACAAACGCTGGACGATCAACAACACCGGCGAGGGGGCGAACTGATGGGCGCACCAAGCAGCGGCAAACGCTCGCAGCTCGACACCGAAACCATCCTGCTCTGGGTCTTCATCACCATCGTGGTGCTCGGTGTCGGCTCGGTCGCCGGCGCCGTGCACCTGGGCTCGATCCTGTCCGGTGACGGCCAGACACTGCCGGCGAACCCGTTTGAACTGGTCTTCAGCCTGATCTCCCAGAAGGTCACCTGGCCCCCGGCCGCAACCTGGGTCCTGATCGGCTTCGCTGTCATCATCATCGTCGTCTCCGTCCTGGTGGTCCGGTCGGTGCTGCGCAAACGGTCCAAACGTTCCCGGGTGGACGCCGCCGCGCAGCACATGGCCAAAGGCCGCGACCTGCGCGCCCTCAGCCTGCGCGGTGCCACCGCCACCGCCGAACGCCTCGGCGTGACAGGATCACCCGGCGTCCCGGTCGGTAAGACCGTCCTCGGCGGACAGATGGTCTACGGGTCCTGGGAAGACATGCACATCGACATCTGGGGACCCCGCACAGGCAAGACGACATCCCGGGCGATCCCGGCGATCCTCGCCGCCCCGGGAGCGGCGCTGGTGACCTCGAACAAGCGGGACATCGTCGACGGAACCCGCGACGTCCGCGCCGCCGACGGCCCCGTATGGGTGTTCGACCCGCAGTCCGTCGCCCTCGAGGAACCCACGTGGTGGTGGAACCCCCTGTCCTACGTCACCGACGAGGTGAAAGCAGCACGCCTGGCCGACCACTTCGCCGCCGGTTCCCGTGGCCCCGACGCCAAAACCGACGCCTACTTCGACCCCGCCGGCCAGGACCTCCTCGCCGGGCTCCTCCTCGCCGCCGCCCTCGACAGCCGGCCGATCACGCAGGTCCACACCTGGCTGACCCGACCGGCTGACGATGAAGCGGTGGACATCCTCAAATCCCACGGCTTCACCCAGACCGCCAACGCCGTCGGCGGCGTCATCAACGCCCCCGAAAAACAGCGCGGCGGCGTGTACGGCACGGCACTGCAGATGGCCTCCTGCCTCACCAACCGCCAAGTCGCCCGCTGGGTCACCCCGCAGGGCGACAACGACACCCGGCCGCAGTTCGACCCTGCAGCATTCGTCCGCTCCAAAGGCACCCTGTACAGCCTGTCCAAGGAAGGCAAAGGCACCGCCGGCCCGCTCGTGACCGCGCTGACCGTGGCCACTGTCGAGGCCGCCGAAGAACTCGCCGTCCACTCGCCCGGCGGCCGGCTCGCCACACCCATGGTCGGTGTCCTGGACGAAGCAGCCAACGTCTGCCGCTGGCGGGAGCTCCCGAACCTTTACAGCCACTACGGATCCCGCGGCATCGTCCTGATGACCATCCTCCAATCCTGGTCCCAAGGCGTTGAAGTTTGGGGACGCGACGGGATGCGCAAACTCTGGAGCGCCTCCAACATCAAGGTCTACGGCGGCGGCGTCGCCGAAGCCGAATTCCTCAACGAGCTTGCCCAGCTCGTGGGGGAGTACAGGTACTCCAACATGACCAGAAGCCGCTCCAAACAAGGCACCTCCTACAGCCGCGACGACGACCGCAAGGAACGCACCCTGGACGTCTCGGACCTGGCCGCCTTTCCTCGCGGCCGGGCCATCATGTTCGCCTCCGGCACCCCCGCGGCGCTGCTGGAAACGGTGCCCTGGATGAGCGGACCGCAAGCTGACGCGGTCCGGGCCTCCATCGCCGCACACGACCCCGCGAACAAGCCGGCGGTCGCGGCCGGGAACCGGTGGATCGCCGCGGGCGCCTCACATGAGTGAGGGCCTGGGGGAGTGGGACGAAGAGCCGGACGACAATTCGGCCGGCGCGACGGAGTCGACCGAGGAGGACGCGCAAGCTCCTGAGTTGTTCTACCCGAATGTCGCCGAATTCGTCAGCAACAAGCTGGCCACGAGCTACCGCCGGCAACTGAACGTCCAAGGCGGGGTGACCTGGTGCCCGCAATGGTGGAAGCACGCCGAAGCCATTAGCCGCCTCGAAGCGCTCTGGCGCGCCTGGGAATTCCTGCGCCTGGACGGCACCACGGGGATGAGCGTCTGGTGGCGCGACCACGCAGACCACCACATGTCCGTCCTGCTCTCAACAGACGGCCCATTTAAAGGCTGCACCCCGGACGAAGGCCACCGCTCCAAACTCGCCCCGCTGCCCTGCGAGGAACCACCCGCAGGGCTGTTCTAAACCGGCTGTTTCCAACGCTCAAGGTGACCTCGCGAGCTGTCCACAGTTGGGGTCAATCCGGGTTATCCACGGCTGAAAACCGGGAGCCACCAGGAAAGCTCCCTCAGCAGAAGTAGCGGTGGATAACCCACCAGGATTGTCCCCCGCCTGCGGGCAGCGGAAAAGCAGTCCAGACGGGTTCTGAACCGGAGCGCCGATTTACCGGACGTGGATGCTTACCCCGGCCATTCGCTGGTCCAAGTCCGCCGGTAGCGAAAGGCTTCGTCAGGCGTGGCTTTCCTCGTCTAACTGTCGGAGCCTGCCGGTACGGTAGGTGCTACGCCCGGAGTCACGTCCGATGACCTGGAGAAGAAAGGCGCCGCATGAGTGAGTTCGAGGGGCTTCCTGCCCGCGGAGTGGTGTTCTGGCCGGTTGGTACCGGAGACAGCACCACGGTGGTAGTTGACGATCTGGTCGTGATGCAGGTTGACATTCACGATATGGCGAAGGCGGACGATGATGACACACCCGAGGTTGCGGTGGTGGACCGTCTTGTCGAGGCGCTCCCAGCGGTCGGGGGCAAGCCTTATCTCGCGACGTTTGTACTAACCCATGCCGACAAGGACCACTGCCTGGGTTTCGCTGACCTCCTGCAGCAGGTGACGATTGGGGAGTTGTGGGCGACACCGCGCCTCTGGCGCGAGTACAACGACCCTGACGCTCCGGAGCTGTGCAGCGACGCTGTTGCGTTCCGTGAGGAGTCGGAGCGGCGAATCGAGGCCACGATGAAGGCCGTGAGCGCTGGTGGCGTCCCGGCGAGTGGCGATCGAATTCGTGTTGTCGGCTATGACGATGAGCAAAGCTCGCATGCCTACAGCGAGTTGCCCGAAGAATATCTGGCCTGGCCCGGCCAGTCGTTGACGATGCTTGATGGAAACGAGTGCGCCGGCGTGTTCGAGGCGTTTATCCACGCCCCCTTTAGGGACGACGCAGCCGCCGCTCGAAACGAGACCTCTCTGTCGATGCAGGTTACGTTGACGGACGAAACGGGTGTTGATGGGAAAGTGCTGCTGTTCGGCGACCTTGCCCATGACACGATCATGAAGGTCTTCGATTACAGCGAGTACTACAACCGTGAGCAGTACCTCGCGTGGGATTTGCTGCTGGCACCGCATCATTGCTCCAAGCGGGTGATGTACAAGAGGGATGCCGAGGGCACGGAGCAGCTCCAGATGGATGTGCTCAATGCATTCGAGCGCAACGCACGTCCTGGCGGGACCGTTGTGTGTAGCAGCGCGGTGTTCCCGGATGTAGACGTCGACGGGAACAATCCTCCGCACAAGATGGCGGCTGACCGATACGCGGAGATCTCCGATGAGGTCATCTGCACAATGTCATGGGTGGATGAGGGAGCGCCCTCCCCGGTTGTGTTTGGTGTCGATGCGGCTGGTGCCCGCATCATCCGCGGCGACCTCGTCAAGTCGGCAGCATCCGAGGCCGCGGCAGAACTCGCAGCATCGGCAGTCGGCCGGCGGTTCGCTGCCGTCACCGCGGCCGCCGTAGCGGTGGCGAACAAGATTCCGCGGTCGGCTGCGGCCACCACGGTCGTTGCTGGCCCCGAGCGGGTAGACGCGGCCGTGACCTCTGACCGGGGCGGCCGGCATGCACCGGAGACGCCGGTCGGGTTCGGTCGTTGAGCGAACTCGCGCAACGGCAGCTTACCGAACTTGCGGAAATCAGCGACGGTGCTATCCAGCTGCTGGGAACTGTAACCGAGAGCGGCCTGACCACTCTCACGGTCTCGCTCGACACGTCAGGGATCGAGACCGCCAATGGCGGAATCCGGTTGCGCGCACGGGAACGGTTCGAAATCATCGTCGGCCCGTCCTTCCCCGACTTGCACCCGGACGTCAACGTCGCGCATCGACGGTGGGCAGGAACACCCCACGTCCAATGGGGACGCCACCTCTGCCTGTACGCGGCACCTTCCGTGGAATGGAACCCGGCCGACGGAATGCGCGGGTTGATCGCAAGACTAAATCTGTGGCTTCAACGCGCTGCAGCCGGCGAGCTGGACCCGGCTGGACGGCCACTGCACCCACCAGTCGCATACCACTCATACAAGCACGGCTGGGTCGTTGTCCGCCCGGACTTGGGAGATCTTGTGCCCTGGACAAACGCCGGACCAGAACGAGTGAAACTCCTCTACGCATGGTGCGCGAAACGCGGTAAGCGGATTGACGTCCTCGAATGGCTTACCAGGCAACAGATCATTGACCGGCTCGTTGCAGACGACCTGCGCGCGCAGGGCGAGAACGGCGTAGCGTACTTCGCTGCGCCGCTCGTGCTGATCAGCGACACCCTCGAAATGGAGTACCCAACCACGGCTGCACTCCTCGCAGGCGCCCTCGACACCTACGGCCTCAACCGCGACGAACTCCTACGGGTCCTCGTCAACGCCCGGATAATCAACAAAGCCATCGGCGTGACACTTGAGGGCGATGACGCCGTACCGGCGATGATGCTGCTGGGGACACCCGCGCGCCGCCTCGAACCGGGAGTACTCCTCGCGCATATCACAGCCTGGCATCTTGATGACCTCGGCGCGGACATCACCGACCTACTCCAAGAGGTCAGTCCAGAGCACGTTGAGCTCGCCGCACGGGTGCGAAAATTGGCCCATGACTGGCTCGGCTTCGCCAGGCTGCAGTGGATGGTCATCCACGAAGCCCGCCCAGAAGTGACGCGGCGTCGAGATGCCGGCTCACCTCTCCAGTGGCTGGCCGGCAAAAGGGTACTGGTGCTGGGTTGCGGAGCCCTCGGAGCACCGATCGCTGAACAATGCATCCGGGCAGGAGTCGCGCAGCTCCATGTGATTGACAAGGGAGCAGTCACACCCGGAATCCTCCTCCGGCAGCCATACGAAGACGCGGACATCGGCTACAACAAGGCCGAACGCCTCGCGACCCGGTTGTCTCGAATCCGGCACGACCTGACAGTGACAAGCTCAAGCGCGAACATCGTGACAGGGACACTTACCGACCCTGCAGACCTGCTCCAGTACGATCTCATCGTCGACGCAACAGCTGACATCGGTGTTCGCGTCGGTATTGAACGAGCCCGTGGAGCCATCCGCGCCGAGTGGCCGGCGACCATCAGTGCGCTGTTCGGGCACACAGCACAACGTGGTGTGGCCACAATCTCCCTGCCGGGAGCGACCGGAAGCGGCCACGACATCCTCCGCCGCCTTTCCATCGATACCGCTATCACGGCACCTGCCGGATGGAAGGACCTCGCCGACGATCTCTTCCCAAATCCGCCACGAACCGAGCGGTTCTTCCCCGAACCGGGCTGCTCCGCCCCCACGTTCACTGGTTCCGCCGCAGAGACAGCAGCACTTGCCTCAGCGCTACTCGTCTCCGCGGTCTCAGTCCTTGCCAGCACGGACGCTGAACCCATGACCGCAATTGGCTGCGACCTCTCCCCTGAAGTGAGGGGCCCGCGACCCGTACGCCTCGGGTGGAGAAATGACGTGATCCTCCCAGACAAGACCGGAAATTATGAGGTCCGCATTAACGCTCGCGCCCTAGCGGAGTTGCGCACAGAAACCCGTCGTGGGCGCAGAGTCCGCGGCGGACGGATCGAAACTGGCGGGATGCTGCTGGG
>NZ_CP066365.1 GCF_030323865.1 Pseudarthrobacter defluvii
TGCCGGACTGACAGTCGTTATCGCCCTGGCCGCCCTGGCCGTACCGGGTCTTCCGTTCCTGACCATCATGGGCCTGGCAGGTGCCGGCACAGTCGCACTGGCCGTGGCCGTGGCCCTGACCCTCACCCCGGCAATGCTCGGATTCATTGGAACCCGCATCCTGTCCAGACGTGCCTGGGCCAAGGCACGCGCCAGCAACGCCGCCGCCGACGAGAAAGCGGCTTTGGCGGGGCTATCGACCGAAGCCCTGGAAGAAGCTGAGGACCAGGAACACAGCCGCCACGGCTGGGGCGCGTTTGTGACCCGCCACCCCATCATCATTTTGACCGTTACGGTCTTGGCCCTGGCCATCACAGCACTTCCGGCGGCACAACTGCGGGTGGCCCTGCCCGACGGAGGCACCGAGCCGGTGAACTCCGACGCTTACAAGGCCTACACCACCCTCGGTGAGTCCTTTGGTGAAGGCGTCAACGGCCCCATCATCGCCGTCGGCAAGCTTCCGGCAGGACTGAACGCTGCCGAATCAGAAGATCTGCAGTATGACGTCGCGGACCGGCTCAGGGACGTCAAGAACGTCACCGCAGCCCTGCCCGTCCTCGTTAGCGACGACGGACGGACCGCGATCTTCCAGGTCATCCCTGCCGAGGGGCCAGCCAGCGCCAGCACAGAACAGGTCGTCGCCGACCTGCGCAGCGCCGCGTCAGACATCGAAACTGACACCCAGGTGAGCATCGGCCTGACCGGCCAGACAGCAGCTAATATCGACGTCTCCGAGAAACTCCTCAACGCCCTTCCCCTGTACCTGGGCGTGGTCATCGGGCTCTCGCTGGTGCTGCTGCTGCTCGTTTTCCGCTCCATCATGGTCCCGCTGCTGGCAACCGGCGGGTTCCTGCTCTCGATGGCAGCAACCTTCGGTGCCATCGTCGCCGTCTACCAGTGGGGCTGGCTTGGCGAAATTTTCGGGGTCCACAACCCGGCGGCGGTCCTGAGCTTCCTGCCGATCATCCTCATCGGCGTACTGTTCGGGCTGGCCATGGACTACCAGGTATTCCTGGTCTCGGGCATGCGCGAATCCCACATCCACGGAGAAGACGCCCGGACCGCCGTCCGGACCGGCTTCAGCCACGGAGCACGCGTCGTTACCGCCGCGGCAATCATCATGACAGCCGTCTTCGCAGGATTCATCTTCTCTGGGCTGACCATGGTCCGCCCCATCGGGTTCAGCCTCTCCTTCGGTGTTTTAGTGGACGCATTCCTGATCCGGATGACCATCATCCCCGCAGCGATGCACCTCCTCGCCGAAAAGGCCTGGTGGATACCCCGATGGCTTGACCGTATCCTGCCCGATGTCGATGTCGAAGGCGCGAAACTCCCGGCCGCACCGGTTCCCACCGGGCTGCCCTCTGCACACCTGGCCAGCACCCGCGACTGACACAATTTTCTTCAGCGCCTGCCGCACCATTGCCCCAGCAGCACGATCGCTGCCGCGAACCAATCCCATAACGGGCCGAAGATGAGCAAGAGCCGAGTTGTACTGCTAACAGCCAGCCCGTGATGAGGAAGGTCTGCTGAATATGTCAACTCTCTTTGGCCCCGGCAGGACGGTCATATCTGGCCCCGTTCGGATCGCTGCTGGATGGTGATGCGTGGCTTTCGAGGTTCGTCTTTGCGGGGGTTGGAAACTTGGCCGGTGTGCAACTGAGGCCCCTTCCTTCGCAGGAGGGGGCCTCAGTTGGTCTTGGTGGGTCAGTGACCGGCGCTGAGTTTGCCGCCGAGTCGTTCGCGCATGGCGGTGCTGGCCTGGTTGAGGCCGATGATTTTCACCTCTTTGCCGTGGTGGTGGTACTTCTCCGTGATGGCGTCCAGCGCGGCGATGGTGGATGCGTCCCAAAGGTGGGAGGCGTGCATGTCGATGACGACGTGCTCAGGGTCCAGGGCGTATTCAAACTGGGTGTAGAGGTCGTTGGAAGAGGCGAAGAACAGCTCTCCGTCAACGACGTAGGTGGCGGTTTCGTGATCGCCGGTGGTGGTCACGGTGCGTTCGACGGTGACCAGGTGCGCGACGCGGCGGGCGAACAGGACCATGGCGACCATGACGCCGACGCCGACACCGATGGCCAGGTTGTGGGTGGTGACGGTGCCGATGACGGTCGCGATCATGACGGCCGTTTCGCTCTTGGGCATGATTTTCAGGGTCCGGGGGTTGATGCTGTGCCAGTCGAACGTGGCGACGGAGACAAAGATCATGACGGCCACCAGCGCGGCCATGGGGATCAGCGAAACGATGCCGCCCAGGACGACGACGAGGATGAGCAGGAAGACGCCGGCAAGAAAAGTGGAGATCCTGGTGCGGGCGCCGGATGCTTTGACGTTGATCATGGTCTGGCCGATCATGGCGCAGCCACCCATGCCGCCGAAGAAACCGGTGACGACGTTGGCCACGCCCTGGCCCCAGGCTTCCCGCGTTTTGTGTGAGCGGGTGTCCGTGACGTCGTCCACGAGCTTGGCGGTCATGAGGGACTCAAGCAGCCCCACGAACGCCATGGCCAGGGAGAAGGGGAAGATGATCTGCAGCGTCTCCAGGCTGAACGGGACATTAGGGATGAACAGTGTCGGCAGTGCATTAGGCAGTTCGCCCTTGTCACCGACGGTGGGGACCGCGACGGCTGCGAAGACGGTGATCAGGGTCAGGACGATGATGGCCACCAGCGGTGCGGGGATGGCCTTGGTGAGTTTGGGCAGGCCGAAGACGATGACCAGGCCAAGGGCGACGAGGGGGTAAACCAGCCACGGGACGCCGATCAGTTCGGGGACCTGGGACATGAAGATCAGGATGGCCAGGGCGTTGACGAAGCCGACCATGACCGAGCGTGGGATGAACCGCATGAGCTTGGCGACCCCGGACAGGCCCAGGATGATCTGGAAGATACCGGCGAGGATCACGGCGGCGACGAAGTAGTCCACGCCGTGGGATTTCACCAGTGGTGCGATGACCAGGGCGATCGCGCCGGTGGCTGCGGAGATCATCGCCGGGCGGCCGCCGACGAAGGCGATGGTGACGGCCATCGTGAAGGAGGCGAAAAGCCCGATCCGCGGGTCGACTCCGGCGATGATCGAGAAGGCAATGGCTTCCGGGATCAGGGCCAGGGCGACGACGAGGCCTGCGAGGACTTCGGTCTTAAGCCGGCGCGGTGACATCAGGGTGCCCCGGACTGACTGCAGCTGCTCGGGGGTGAACGCCGGGGCGTGTTCGGTTTGTGTGGCGGCCATTTCTGGCTCCGTTCGTGGTCAAGAAGACGCGCGGGTGCGGCTTCGTTGTGCAAGTGACTTTGGGGGCGCAGCGCCGCGCCGGGGAGGAGGGGGAATTAGGCTTGAAGGTCTCACCCCACACGAAAACCCTACCCTAACGTGATGGTAGGGTTTAAATCCGAAAGAGGACGGAGGCGCTGATGATGGCCAAGACCAGCAGCACCAACACCATGCATATCGGCGAGCTGGCAGAGCGGACAGGCCTGTCCCTGCGGACCATCCGCCACTATGACGATGTCGGGCTGCTGCCGGCAACGGCCCGGACTGATGGTGGTTTCAGAGTGTTCTCGGAGGACGACTTCGAACGCCTCATGGTCATAAAACAGATGAAGCCGCTGGGGTTCTCGCTCGAGGAAATGGCTGAGATCCTTGCGCTGCTCGCCGGCCCGGAGGGCGCTGCCCCTGAACGGTCCGAGGTGCTTGCCGGGTTCCTGGAACGGGCCGTGCATCAGCGGGCGAAGATGGCCAGGAACTTGGCCCAGGCAGATGAATTCATTCAGAGGCTCGGCGGCGGGGTCTGACGAACGGCGGGTCACTCACGGTGTGTTTTATTGGGCTTGATGCGCGATCGTGTGGGCGAGGCGGTAGGAGTCCGTGCCGGTTTCGATGATGGCGCCGTTGAAAGTCAGCCGGTCCACGATCGCCGCGCAGAGCCGCGGGTCAGTGAAGGTTTTGGTTCAGCCGCAGGCATCCACCCCTGTGCACTGCCTAATCGCGAAGGGGCTGGCTGGGCTCACTCCAAACCCTGACCGTGGCGCAAGCGAATCCTGTTGCGGCCTGGCAATCGTCACCGTCCCAGAAAACAAAAGCTTTTCAAGACACTGTTCCGGGCCTCGGGAGGAGCTGGAGGGGGACTGAGGAAACCGGGCCGGCCGATGTCCCGGAAACACGTCTCACCGTAAAACGTCTCAGTGCAGGCCTATGAGGGATTTTTTGAGTCAGAATGGTCTGATGAGGCAATTGGGCTATACGCGGGTGAGTACTTCGAACCAGGATGCCCAGTTGCAGCTCGATGCTCTGCTCTCCGTCGGCGTGCAAAAGCGCGACGTCTTCGCCGACGTGACCTCGGGTAGTAAGACAGCAATCGAACGGCCCGGGATGAAGAGGCTCCTCGAATATGCAGAGAAGGGCGACACCGTTGTCGTGTGGCGGGTCGATCGGCTGGGCCGGTCATTAATCGACGTGCTGAACACCGTGAACCTGCTGCGCGAACGCGGCGTCCAGGTCCGATCCATCTCAGACGGTATCGATCCGGCAACCTCGACAGGCCGGTTGATGCTGAACATGCTCGCCACCTTGGCCGAATATGAGCGCGAGCTGATCGTCGAGCGGGTCAATGCCGGTATCGCTGCCGCCAGACAGAACGGAACGCGCTTTGGCCGGCCGCTGACGGATCCGATTGTCGTTGCGGACAAGCTGGCGATCGCGCAGGATGCCCGGTCGAAGGGACGCACCGCCGAAGACGCCGCCCGTCTCGTTGGATGGAGCCGTGCCACGCTCTACCGCCACCAGCAAGCCCTCGCCGCCCGCGAGAGCACCAGAACGTAGGTAATCCTGAACGGCGATGAGCGCTGGAAGGTCCTTCGGCTCTACGTCGAGGACCAGATCCCGCTTGCCGCCCTCGCTCGCGAAACCGGGATCAGCACCCGCACTCTTCAACGCTGGCTCCGGCTCTACCGAACTGGTGGCGCGAGTGCTCTTGACCAGCCTTCAAGAGCATCGGCGTCAAAGCCGAAACCATCGAGGCCTACCAGGAATCGATCATCGCCGACGTCCGGCAGACCATCGTCAACGCCCAAGCGGAAGGCGAGGACCGCACGACCATCAAGAAGCTGGAAACCAAGCTTCAGGCCGAAGAAGAACGCATGAAACGGCTCATGGACACCGCCCCCGATCCCGGTCTGACCTTCGAAGACACCGGCGTCGACTACCTCTTTGTCGACGAGGCGCACGACTACAAAAACCTTCGAACCGTCACGAACATCAAGGGCGCCGAAATCGCAGGCTCCATGCGGGCCACCGACATGCACCTGAAGCTGGAGTACCTGCGCCGTGTCCACGGTGAACGGGTCGTCACCATGGCCACCGGAACCCCCATCGCCAACTCCATCACCGAAGCCCACGTCATGCAGCGCTACCTCCGTCCGGACCTGCTCCAGGCCGCCGGGGTGGAAAACTTCGATGTGTGGGGTGCGACGTTCGGTGAAACCGTCACGGCCATCGAGATGGACGCCGGCGGACGCCTGAAAAACAAGCCGCGCTTCGCCAAGTTCAAGAACGTTCCCGAGATGCTGCGCAGCTTCCACGTCTTCGCCGACGTGAAGCTCTCCGAAGACCTGAACCTGAAAACCCCTGACCTGGCCCGCCGCCCCGGCGACGGCGAACGCCAGCCCGAACTGGTGCTCATCCCGCAGCCCCCCGAACTGGCCGACTACATGAAAGGCCTCGCTGACCGGCTGGACTCCCTCTCCGGCTGGGCCGAAAAGGGTGCGGACAACGCCCTGAACGTCTACAACGACGGGCGCAAGGCCGCCCTGGACCTGCGCATGGTTGGTATCGAACCCGAATCCGGAACCAAGATCGACCAGGTCGTCGCCAAGACCCTGAAAGTCTGGGAAGAGAACCGGGACAACCAGTACGAGACCAGCTTCGAGTCGGGCACCCCGTCAACCACCATGGGCGCGCTGCAGATCATCTTTTGCGACCTCGGAACCCCCTCCAAAGACACCGGCCCGGACGGCAAACCCGTCTGGACCGCCTACCAGCAGATCAAAGACCAGCTGGTTGCCGGAGGGATCCAGCCCGAACAGATCCGCTTCATCCAGGAAGCGCCCAAACCGGACCAGAAGGCACAGCTCTTCGCCCAGTGCCGCAGTGGCGAAGTCGCCGTCCTCATCGGCTCCACCGCCATGATGGGCACCGGGACCAACGTGCAGCTGCGCGCCAAAGCCATCCACCATGTCACCTGCCCCTGGCGGCCGGCAGACCTGACCCAGCGCGACGGACGCATTATCCGCCAAGGCAACGCCAATTCTGAGGTCTACAACTTCCAGTACGCCACCGTCGGAAGCTACGACAGCGCGGCCTGGGACGGCATCCAGCGCAAAGCCACCATGATCCAGCAGGTCCTCCGCGGCCGCCTGGACATCCGCGAAATCGAAGACGTCGGGGACCTGGCGCTAAACGCCGCCCAGATCAAGGCGGCAACCAGCGGCAACCCGCTCGTCATGGAGAAAATCGAAGCGGACGCCGAGCGGACCAAACTCGAACGCCTCAAACGCGCCCATGAAAAAGGCCAAAGCACCCTTGGCTGGACCAGATCCTCAGCCGAAGCCGCCATCACCAGGGCAGAAGCAGCACTGCCCGCGGTACAGGCAGCACTGCCCCGCATCACCTCCACCGCAGGAGAAAACTTCACCGCAACTATTGACGGTCGCGCCTACACCAAACGCACAGAAGCGGTTGCCGCCATCTCCGAGTGGGTCCGGACCCACACCCCGGACTACGGCAATTACTACCGGCAGGAACGGGACTACGGAACCCTTGCCACCCTCGGCGGGCACCAGCTGCAGG
Source organism: Pseudarthrobacter defluvii (assembly GCF_030323865.1). Classification (NCBI taxonomy): domain Bacteria; kingdom Bacillati; phylum Actinomycetota; class Actinomycetes; order Micrococcales; family Micrococcaceae; genus Pseudarthrobacter; species Pseudarthrobacter defluvii. The sequence continues at coordinate 6,883 of NZ_CP066365.1, forward strand.
TCCGCAACGCAGGGGAGCACTCCCGGCTCGGCTCATATCAGGACCTGGCCATCACCATCAAAGATGTCCCCGCTCCTCCCTTGGTCCTGACCCGGATGGAACTGCTGGAAGGAAGCAGCGGAATTATCACCAAGCTCGAAAACAAAGTGGCCACACTGCCGGACTATGAAGCGCAGCTCCGCCAAACCATCCAAGAGAAGAATGGCATCCTTGCCGACGTGGAAAAACAGGCCGGGAAACCATTCAAATACGAAGACAAACTCACCCAGGCGCGGGTGAAATGCGCAGAGCTGGACGGACGGCTCAAAGCCTCCATCGAACCATCCCAGCCCCAAGAAGCGCCCAGCACCAACGAGATGGACCCAATGGCGGAGAAGCACAGGCGTCTGCTTGCCGCCAGCTTCCCCTCCCGGCCCAGCACTACAGGACCTTCTGTCGGCCCCGGCCACACCCGGAGCTCCCAGCCGCTGCGCGACAGGAGCCCGGGCTGGGAACGCTGACAGCACTGCCGAATCACTAGATTCGCCTGGCAGAAACAGAAGAGAACACGAGGGGCCGGCAAAAGCTTGGCCCCTCGTGTTCTTGCCCTCAGCTGCGTTCTAGCAGTAAGCCGGCCGCAGGATCATCCCGGGACGTTCCGCGGATCGTTGCCGTAGCTGTTCTTCGATCCAATCTGGCCGTCCTGGTTCTTGATGACGTGCTCGACCTTGTCCGCCTGGGCTGCTTCGCGGCCCGCGGCCGCCGCTTCATCCTTCGTGCCGTAGCCGGCGCCGAAAGCGCGGTCGCTGCCCTCGCGCTTGTTCTTCCAGGCACCGTCTTCGTAGTACGTCTCGATGTCACCTTGAGCCACTGCACACTCCCTCTGCCGGTCGGATCCTGACGCCCGCTGCTTCATGCGGGTAGCGAAAAGCCCCGCAGCACTTGTGACCGCGAGGCTTTCCTCGAAACCACTTCACCTGATGGGGGCCAGGCGAAGAAGCTTGACTCCAAACAATAATAGCAAGCATGCTTATGATTCAAGCTGCGGCACAGGCTCGATGATGAGGGGAACGATGGAGTGCAACGAAGAACAGCACGCTGTGGTGTCGGTGATCAATAGCCTGGCCGGCAGATTTCCCGGACGCGCCAGGACCGACATCGAGGACGCCGTCTGCGAAGAGTATTCAGCCTTTAACTCAGGTTCTGTGCGGACGATGGTCCCCGTACTGGTCGAGCGCGCCGCCATCCAGCGACTCCAAGGCGGCCGAGTGTAGAAGCAACCTCGGATACGTTCCCCATGGTCCATGCCCTGCGCTGCCGGGGAAACCATCCGCCGTGGTCGATCTTCGTTCAGCAGGGACGACACCAATCCAGCGCTGCCATTCCCGCCAGGTGCCACCATCACCCAGGCGACCAAGGGGACTTTTCAGGCGCAGGGGGGCTGCCGTCGCGGCGAACCTGCGGGGATGACCACAGTAGCCGGCGGCGGGGCTGACCGTCCGTAGCCGTGGTCCAGGCGCAGGAAGTAGCGGCCCCTTTGACATACAAAAGGTTCTTTAAAGAAGCCCTAGAATAAGCGGTAAAACCCCTATTCATTCAGTTGAATGATTGCTAGAATTGAAGTAGCAAGTCAGCCAGACGAACGAAACTCATTTGATACGAAACCAGGTGCTGAAAATGACTGCTTCACCCACCGCTTACACGGTCTACACCAAGCCTGAGTGCCCCAACTGCGAGAAGACGAAGGACTACTTCGACTCCAAGGGCATCACCTACACGGCCGTTGACATCACTGAAGTGCCGGCAGCGCTGGAGTACATCACCGCCGAACTCGGCTATTCCCAGGCGCCCGTTGTTGTGAACAACTCCGATGACGAGGACCACTGGTCCGGCCTGCGCCGCGACAAGCTCGTCCAGGCGGCCATGATGCACAAGGCAGCGTGAGGGCCGTGACCACCCCGCGCCCGGTCGTCGGGTACAAACTCAGCCCACGGATCCCGTTGGAGGTGGACCTGTTCCGGCAGGTCAACCCCAGCGGCAGGGTCCCCACCGACGTTGTGGACCCCTACACTGTGGAGCCCGCCATTGTGGAACCCCTCAGTGAGGACCTGTACGACGGCTACCCCGTTCCGGACGAGGGAGGGGATGACCGGTACTTGGAGGCGATTAGCCGCCGCATGCTGGGGGACGGCGGGCTCTGGGACGAACACACCGCGAACCAGTACCAGCCCGACGACCTCACCCACGAAGAACCGGGCGCGGCCGAACCTCAGAACGAACCCACACCAGACACCGAGAACATCACCAGCACACGAGGAAAAGGAACCATCATGGCCGGCGAAACCACGATTACTGTCATTGGAAACCTGACATCGGACCCGGAGCTGCGCTTCACTCCGAGTGGGTCGGCCGTGGCGAACTTCACCATCGCCTCGACGCCCAGGACGTTCGACCGTCAGTCTAATGAGTGGAAGGACGGGGAGACGCTTTTCCTCCGGGCCAGCGTGTGGCGGGAAGCAGCCGAGAACGTGGCCGAGTCCCTGACCAAGGGAACGCGCGTCATCGTCACCGGCCGGCTGAAGTCCCGTTCCTACGAAACCAAGGAAGGTGAGAAGCGCACCGTAATAGAGCTCGAAGTGGACGAGATCGGCCCTTCCCTGCGGTACGCGAATGCCAAGGTCAGCCGCACCCAGCGCAGCTCCCAGGGCAGCGCCAACAGCCAGCCCCAATCCGCCCCGCAGGACGATCCCTGGGCCGTGCCAGCCAACAGCAACGCCGGCGGCTGGGGGAACGGACCCGACTCCGAACCTCCCTTCTAAAGCAATACAGCTGTCGGGGTCAGCAGATACGCTGGCCCCGACAGGCACCGCCCGATAATCCAGACCATGAGTAAAGGGACAGATAACAATGACGCATGCAGATGACCTCCGCGCCTGGGCCAGAGGTTCATACACGACTGAGGCAGCTACGGAGCTTTTGCTGAAGGCATTCGGCGGCCGCTTCGCAGCCCCCGGCAATCCTTGGGTTCACACTGCCAGCACTACCGAGGAAGGGTATCGGGAACACGCGTGGATCGACTTCGCTTCCATTCCTGAAGAAGCCGGCGCACTCTCCGGTGGAGAACGCAGGTTCCTGCTGCTTGCAGCGTCCCTGGCCGAGGAAGTTCCGGTTGTCCTGGGGGACGTTGTGCCCGGGCTGGACCGGGAGAACCTGGACCTGGTCCTGGCCGCTATCGCTCATGCCGGCGGCAGCCACCAGCACTCCGATATCCGCATCAACGAGGACGGATCCATGACACGCGGAAAGGGCTATCTGGACAGCCTTCACCCGTGGCCCCGCACATTGCGTGCCGTCTAAACCAGAGGGACTTTTGACGGTGAAGCCGAAGAGGTTCCCGGCGTTCACGCCGTACTACACCGAGGACCAGGCGGGGCAAGTCCGGGCGGCATTCAAGGCTGCCGGTCTGCAGGAAGGTGACGCCAGTGTTTCGGACCTTATCGTGCGGGCGACGATGCGTGAAGTGAAGCGGATGCAGCGCAAGTACAACGGCGGCAAGGCGTGGCCGGCGGTGCCGGCCGGCGAGCTACGGCGAGGGCAGCGGACAATGGATGAAATGCGGCAGCGGGACGAGGGAAAGTAGCTATGGGTCAGTGGACTGAAGAGGTGGACAAGATGGAGAACCGCACGTCGCTGCCGCTTCCGAAAATGCTGACGATAGATCAGGTTCAGGAGATCCTGAACCTTGGAAAACCGATGGTCTATGCGCTGGTGCGAAGTGGTGAGTTGAGGGCCGCGACGTTCGGCCCGAGGGGCATCTGGCGGGTCCGGGAGGATGATTTGGCGGCGTACATTGATGCCGCGTACGAGAAGACAGCGGAGCGCATCGCGTCCGGACAGGTTCCCGATGGCGAGGCTGCAGCGGAGGAATGATCCTCGAACGACGTGAAACAGAAGGCCGGCATCCCTGACGGGCTGTCGGCCTTCTGTTGCGTTACGTTCAAGGTCACTTCTTGTGAACCCTTTCGTTGCGGCTGGTGCCATTGCTTGGATCACGCGGGACCGCGGAAGGTGGTGGTGATTGGCGCCGCCCTGCAGCTTGTGGTTGTCACCGCCCTGTACCGGCCCGGGAGCCCCCCTGTGCCTTAGAAGCCAGCCCCTTGGAGTGGGTTCTGTGTGTACCCAGGGATGCTCCGCCGTGTAGTGCCTTGCTGTCCCTGCTGAAGGAAACCCAACCGTCCCTTCCGGCGCGTCGGCAGCGCCGGTCTTGAACCATGGGAAGGCTGCCGCTGGCACCCCGCGACCGTCGAGGCTGTGCACATTCGCCGGTCCCGGCGGTGACATTCGTGTTCGTGGTGCGCTGGCGTCTGTGTGCAGCCGGTCAGGTGGGTCCCGTCGTGCACATGGGTGCGGGAAAAGCCCGGAGGATTTAGCTTTTGCCGTGCCCATGTGCGCGAGGGGCTAGTTGTCCTGGTCGATGCTCGGTTCGGACGTTGTGGGTGCATCGGCGGGCTTGGCCTGGGCTTTGCGGCGGCGTCCTGCGGCGGCTGGTTCAAGGCCTAGCTTCTTGAGTTCTTCGGGGCTCCAACCGTCGCGTGTGGCTTTGGCGTAGGCTCGCTTGTCGTCTCGCTCAGCGGCCGCGAGTTGTTCTTTCAGGTCGGTGACTCGCTGGCGTGCGTGGACAAGTTCCTCGACGGATTTGATGCGGGAGTTCAGGAGCTCGCGGGCCTGCGTTTTGGTGGCTTCGATGTTGATGGTGGCCATGCTGGTTCTGTTCCTTTGTGGTGTGGTTAGCGGTCGAAGGCGTGGCTGACGGCTGCGCCGGTTAGCGTCGTGGGCGTTGCGGCCGCTGCGGCGGGTGTTGGGCTTCGCAGCACTTCCGGTGCCGGGTGGGGGAATGACAGTTGAGCTGTCTTTAAGGCTCTTTGGTGTTCCAGGGAGAGTCGTTCGGGCTGGCCTGCGTGGTCCACTTCGTTAAGCACTTCGGGTACCGACGTTCGCTGATATGCGCGTAACAGGTCTGCCTGACTTGGGATTTCCTGCGTGACCAGATGGGCGATGTCCTTGACGTGCGGCTGGAGCGCCGCGGGCACTACATCGCGGATGGTTTCGACGACGTTAGGGAGGATCGCTTCCTGATAGGAAGTGAGAGCCTTTGGGTCACGGTACTGAAGATATGTCTCGTCTGGCTCTTTTGGCAGCGGCGAGCCGTATGTGGGTATGGGCGCAGGCTTCTGTGGACGCTCGGTGAGGGGGGTGGGCAGGTGGACAAAGGCATACAGCCCTTCCCCGCCCAGGCGAATGTGAGTGTCTGTTCCGGTTGCCTCTTGGAGGTGGCGTTCTGCCACGCGGTCAATGCGTTCTTCTATGTCTTCAGGCCATGCATCAGACCGTAGTTCACAGGCGGCTGTGAGGAGGTGAGTGCGGGGTGCCGGCCTGGCGGCCGCGAGGTCGATTGTGATTCTTCCGCCGAAGCCTGAACTGGGTTCGTATGTGATGCTGGCTGCCGGCAGCTGGCCGGTTGTGGTGTTTGGACGCATTGTCTCCCCCTGAGAAGTGTCGTTCCGTGCCTTCAGGCTAGCGGGGTTCTGTAATGGGTGCGAGCAACACGCCGCAGAATGGAGCAAAGGCCCAGCCGTCGGAGCAAGCTATACACTTATGTGCTATAAGTGGACCTGATCCTCGACTTCGCGTCGAGGATACGTCACACTTGACGTGTGATCCCGGAAATTCCGGGGCGCTGCGCTGGGCATGAAAAGGCGGTACTGCAATGGCTGAGGAACAGAGTTCCAGCCGTCGCCTGAACCGTCGTCGCCGTGCGAACATCGACGGTGAAACGCAGTACGTGCGCGTCTCGATGTCCGAACAGGAACGGACCCGGCTTTACGTACTGGAAGAGCAGACTGGACGCAGCCCGTCAGAGATCCTGGTTAGCGCAGCCCTGTACGCCCAGTCCTCCGATTCACTCGCGGAGCGTCGCGCTCTGGCTACTGAGTTCATGGCAGCGCGCCGCTACCTTGCCGCACTGTCCAACAACGTGAACCAGCTGGCAAAGCACGCCAATGCCACCGACGAATTTCCCGAGGAAGCCCGCGTGGCCCTGGGACGGGTGCGTGCCATTGCCGAACGTATGAACGGCATCATCGACGGGTTGGCAGGCTGATGATTCCGAACATCACCAAGGGTGACCGCATGGCCGGTCTGTTGGTGTACCTGGCTGGCCCGGGACGCTCCAACGAACACACCGACCCGCACCTGGTAACCGGCTCCGCACCCATCATGGCGTGGCACAACGACGACCAGCTGAACCGTGACGCAGCCCTGTCTATTGCGCACCAGCTTGACCAGGCAAAGAACGTCCTGGGCGTGGATGTCAAGGGCGGACATGTCTGGCATTGCTCGCTGAGTTTGCGCGCAGAAGAAGGCGACCTTACCGACCAGAAATGGGCCGAGATCGCCAACGAGTTCATGGACGAAATGGGCTTTACCGAGGCCAGCGGAAAGGCCCCCGTGTCATGGGTGGCAATCCGCCACGGACACAGCAAAGCCGGCAACGACCACATACACATTGCTGCCTCCATGGTGCGCGAGGACGGTACCAAGTGGAGCAGTCACCTGGACTACAAACGTGCCCAGGAAACGGTCCGCTCGCTGGAGAAGAAGCACGGCTTGGAAGAACTGTCACCCGTCTACGCCATGCGCGGTCTGCGCCCCGGTGAACGCGAAGCAGCAGAGCGTCGCGGCGTCGAAGAACCGGAACGCCGTTCACTTGCTCGCAAGGTCCGGGCCTGCGCTACAGCCGCCCAGGATGAGGCCGAGTTTGTGCGTCGCTTCCGGCGGACAGGTGCCATGATCAAACCGCGTTACGCAGCTGGCCGTGATGACGTCGTTGTTGGCTACTCCGTTGCCGAGCGTCCATCCAAGGGAGGCCGGCCCGTATGGTTCGGTGGCGGCCACCTCGCCAAGGACTTGACCCTTCCGCGACTACGCGGAGCATGGGCCGACAGCCCCGAACTTGCTAACGGTGCCGTAGCCGAATGGGGAGCAGCTGCCCGTGGCCGGCGTCCCGTCAACATTGGCCGCGAGACGCACGAACCAGATCCGCAGATGTGGAAGCAGTACAGCAACGAAGTGGCCCGGCTGCGGGAGAGCTTGCGAGCTGTCCCGCTGGATGACCACGCGACCTGGGCGCAGGTTGCCCGGGAGACGTCCGGGGCGTTCGCCGCCTGGTCAACTGCCACGGAATCGACACCCGGACCGTTGGCAGCTGCGGCCGATGAATTGTCCAAGACGGCACAGCTGAGGCGCTACCCGGTCCAACCGGTCCGCAGCGCCGGCCCATCTGCCAGAGGTGCGTCTCTGGTTCTCATGGCGGCCACCATGGGAGGCGCCGGAACAACCGCGCAAGCGATCATGCTGCGCCAGCTGCTTAACGTGGCTAAGGCCGTCCACGACATGCACAAGGCATCCAACGACCTGCGCAGGGCACGCCAGATCAGTGACATGGTAAAGACCCAGCTGAGCCAGGTAGCGGCCGCGCTGCCGAGCGTCCCGGCGACGGTGCCCGCCGTAGACAGCGAGGCGGCCGAAGCTGTGCGGACAAGCGCAGCCGGCCAGACACCGGCACGCACCGCCGGCTCGGTGCTGCCGCCGAAGTACGAGCAGGCACGTACCCACGCAACTACCCGAGGCGAGACCACCCGCCCGGACATTGAGAGATAACACCAGGAGGGGGAACCATGAGTGAATCTGACGGCATCGACGAGGCCATCGAGGGAATGTCCCGCGTCGGGCTAACTGTCGCGGGCCGGCTTGGTGAGCAGCTGGCCCGGCAGCGCGAACAGGCGTTGCGCCGCGCCCAGGCAGCCGAGGAACAGCAGGCCCGTGAGCTGCAGGCCCGGTTCGACGCAGAGCGCGCAGCAGCCCGTGCGCAGCTCGCCCCAGTGATGGACACCCGCTGGTGGGACACGGCCAGCGGCCGCGACGTCGAGAGGGTGCACGAGGCGGCCACTGCGTGGAAGGACAATGACCCGGCGGCGCGCAGCGCGGCCGAAGTCATCCGGGCCCAGTTGCAACGCCGCTACGGCCTCGATGTGGACAACCTGGGCGCCGACGATGCGTCGGTCTCTGCCGCCCTGGCGAAGGCCGAACGGGAGCGCGCACAGGCAGAGCAGGAGCGTAGCGCCGGCCGTGACGAGAACGCCCAAGCTGCACAGCTGCTCGCTGAGGCCGCCCGGGAGGACCAGGACCGCGAACAGGACATGACCGAAGAGAACCAGCGGCCCAAAGCCTTGGGCGAAGAAGCCGGCGTCAAGTACGACTCGGCCGAGCGCCGGCAGGAGCTGGCAGCCAGTCTGGAGGGCGTGGCCGACCGCGAGGCGGTTCAGGCACGGCTTAGCGCCGACCAAGACCAGGGCACCCCGCCCAGCGCGGCCGTGGCCACCGCACCTGGGCGCAGCCCGAAAGCCCGCAGGACGCACGGAGTCAACGGCCAGGCAAAGCTCCTGCAGAAGGGCATAACCCGCTAATAGGGGGCTTCGCGGGGCAGCCTCAAGATGACGATCACACCTGCTGATAGACCTGGCGCGCGCCGATTCAAGGCCCGCGCGCAGTTGCAGCCATACTATGACGTAGCCGTTTTGGGCGCAGTGAGCTTTTGAAGGGAACAGACTCTAGTGAGTGTCAACGAACGTATCACCGAGAATTTAGTGCGTGAGGCGTTCCGCAAGCTTGGCTACTTCGACGACGCCAGTGACACACGCGTAGAAGAACAACGAAGTCAGATCGCTGATGTAAGGCGTCTACTGAAGGGTGCATCGAAGACCGGAGGTGCAGGATTCGGCGCTCCTGAATTCATTGTCACCTCGATGAGCATCCCAGACTTCATTATGGTTGTTGAGTGCAAGGGCAGCACTCGTTACCACGAGTCCCCTGGACACGATAAACCAGCAGATTTTGCCGTCGATGGCGCCCTAACCTACGCTGCATCGCTGTCTACGAATTTCCATGTCATCGCAGTCGCAGTGAGCGGGCAGACTGAGAAGGAACTAACGGTATCAACGTATCTTCGAGCCAGAGGATCGTCGGAAGCTCAAGTGCTCACAGCACGTTCTGGCGCTTCAATTGATCAGATTCTGCCCTGGAATGACTACATCCAGGCCGCACAGTATGACGCCGCCGTGGAGAGCGCGCGAGTCTCTGACCTCATGGCGTTCTCCCGCGAGCTGCACATATTCATGCGTGACTACGGGAAGCTGACCGAAGCTGAAAAGCCATTGCTCGTGTCCGGCACCTTGCTCGCGTTGCGAAACACCGCATTCGCCAAGAGCTACGCGAACTATGCCCCTGCCGAACTACAGCGCCAGTGGCTGCGAGTAGTCAAGGACGAGCTGGAAGCGGCCGAGATTCCGCAGGCGAAAAAAATCAACATGACTCAGCCGTACTCCACCATCGGCGTTCACCCCGAGCTGGGCAAGGCAACCCTCACTCATCCAAGGGGCGTCCTCTACGAGTTGATTGCAATGCTCGCCCAGCATGTCCTCCCCCTGACCCTGACATATGAGGGATATGACGTCGTCGGCCAGTTCTATGGCGAATTCCTCAAGTACACGGGCGGCGACGGCAAAGCGCTGGGCATAGTCTTGACGCCTCGCCACATAACCGAGCTTTTTGCGGACCTGGCGAACCTTTCCAAGACAGACATAGTCCTCGACACGTGCGCCGGCACAGGTGGCTTCCTCATTTCGGCCATGAACAGAATGCTCAGCACGGCCATAACTGAAGACGAACGTGAGGCGATACGTAAGCATCAGCTCATCGGTGTGGAGCAGCAACCGGGCATGTATGCTCTTGCGGCTTCCAACATGATTCTCCGTGGGGATGGCAAGGCCAACCTTTATCAGGGTTCATGCTTTGACGAAGGAGTGTCCAAAGCCGTTAAGGCCCACAAAGCAAACGTTGGTCTGATCAACCCCCCTTACAACCAACGTGGGGCGGGCCTGAGCGAGCTTTCATTTGTGCAGCATATGCTCGACTTACTCGACGCTGGCGGCACAGGTATAGCCATTGTTCCGATGTCATGCGCGACGGCCCCCAGCAGCGAGAAGACGAGCCTCCTGAAGTCACACACGTTGGAAGCCGTAATGTCCATGCCGAATGAACTTTTTTCCCCAGTCGGGGTGATCACGTGCATCATGGTCTTCACCGCGCACAAGCCGCACGAGCAGTCAGACCGAAAGACCTGGTTCGGATACTGGCGGGACGATGGGTTTGTAAAGACGAAGCACCTAGGCCGTATTGACCAGAATCAGCGATGGCCAGGTATTCGAGATAGCTGGGTGGAAGCATTCCGCAACAGGGAAGTGCACTCCGGAAAATCGATCACTTACAAGGTAACGGCAGAGCACGAATGGTGCGCGGAAGCGTACATGGAGACGGATTATTCTCTGCTGACCGAAGCCGATTACGAGGCGACGATACGTGAGTACGCCATAGCGCAGCTGCTCCTTGCAAGCCGAGCTGGTTCTGGACTCGATGTTGAAGATCAGTGAGCTGTTCGAAGTCGGGTATGGCAACAAATTCGACTTCAACAAGATGACGCCCGACCCCAATGGAGTCTTTTTCGTAGGCCGGTCCGGAAGCCGGCAGGGAGTTAGCGGACGGGTCGCGCCGGTTCCTGGCGTAATTCCGCATGAAGCCGGTCTGCTGACTGTTGCGCTTGGGGGTGCTTCTCGTCTGGCAACATTCGTGCAGCACGCCCCTTTCTACACTGCCCAGAATGTCGCTGTACTCCGCCCGCGAACAGGCATGTCTTTGGAACAGAAGCTCTATTGGGCCACATGCATTCGAGCCAACAGGTTTCGATACGAAGGGTTTGGGCGCGAGGCCAACAGAACGCTGGCCACTCTGGAGTTGCCTGATGAGACGCCTGCCTGGCTCAACCCGGTGCCGGTTGTGGAAGGCCTAGTTAAACAAGTGCCTCTCGTTACCACTGATCACACGACGAAGGACCACCTTGGTGGCACCGTTGGGGAACTTTTCGACATCCGCTACGGCCAGAGCCTGGAACTCAATCGCTTATCACAGGTCATCCCGCCGCAAGGCGTGAACTTTGTGAGCCGCACTGATCGGAACAACGGCGTCTCCGCACGTGTCGAGGCACCCACGGGCGTTGTCCTTGGAGATCCTGGTGAACTTACCGTTGCCCTCGGGGGGAGTCCGCTGGCGACATTCCTCCAGCCGGAACCCTTCGTATGTGGCCGAGACGTGGCAATTCTGGAACCCAAGTCTGACATGACGGATGCAGAAAAGCTCTACTGGGCGATGTGCATAAAGGCGAATCGATATAGGTTCTCCTACGGGCGTCAGGCGAATAGAACGCTTAGCTTGCTGAAGCTGCCCGCTATGCCGGCCGCACTCACGAGCCCAGGAAAGATTGACAACATACTTGGAATGGTTCGAGTTGAGCTTGAAGAAACCGCAAGGAATCTAGGTCCCTGAACAGCCCTATTGGGAAACAAGCCTAAAAGCCCTGCCGGGGATTTTGCAGGGCAGCGGAAGGGGCCAGCATCCCCGCGGTGCCGGCCCCATGTTCGTGTCTGTCGCTGTTATGTCTCGCCCGGAACTTTCGTCTCGCTATCAGTCATGTCCTTCTCGATACTCCTGAACGTGGCAGCCATGGCACGCATCGCATCAGGGTCTTCGCTCCAATGGCGTCCGTTCCTGCTACAGGCATGGAACGACGTTACATGGGACTCTTCCATAGCCTGGCGAAGCTCAACCCACGCAGCCTGCAGGTCAGTCCGCTGCTGAAGCATGAGAGGTTCGGGTTCACGGGGAGCGGCCATAACCGCAGGGGCCGGGATTACCGCAGCTGGCGTCCGACGCCGTCTGAGCAAGTTCCGCAGCCCCATTTTCACCCTCCTGATAGCAACAGCGTCCCGCCTTGGATTTGGGGGAAGCACGCTGGACAACCCTATCTATGTGCCCTGATATCAAGAAAGAGGTGTGGGACGCTGCGCGCGTCCTTTCCACTGGCTGGACCGTGAGGGAGGCTTCACAAGCTGTCTCTCTACGTCTTCGAAAGCGGATACCCAGGTTTTGGCATGCGCGGCTGACTTGCTCGCCCCGTACAGGTCAATGATGCCGACCAGAATAACGCTCAGAGCAATTCCATAGACCAGGTACACCTGGTAGTCGATTGGTACTCCAACGAAGTCTGCATGTTTTAGCATTACCGGCACGATCAACGCGATTCCTAGAGCAAGTGCGGGAAGGGTTGCGACTGAATAGAAGCTCGCCGAGAACCTGGCTGATTGCAGAAGGATGAAGCGTTTCTCTGGCGGGAGCGCACGGTATTCGGTGGCGTCGTGCTGGGTGGCAAGACGCCGCGTCAGGTGGGAGTGGTCCCACCTGCTTGCGGCTTTTTTCCTTTTGCTAAGGAAGTCGGCCAGTTCATTGAGGGAACGCCGGTCGGGACGCAACCAGGTAGCGATCCAGAGGATGATCGTCCGCATCAGAACAGTCCCGCTGGTGGTTCCTCGCAGGGCAACGGGGCGAGCTTGGATCGGTGGCCGTCGTCCGGGCTGCAGCCCTTGAACGGCCCGTCAGTTGAGAGCAGCGCCGACATGTGGTGGTCCGCGTGATCGCGCCACCAGACGCTCATACCGGTAGTTCCGTCCAGGCGCAGGAACTCCCAGGCCCTCCAGAGCGCTTCTAGGCGGCTGATGGCCTCCGCGTGTTTCCACCACTGCGGGCACCAGGTCACTCCGCCCTGCACGTTGAGCTGCCGGCGGTAGGTGGTAGCCAGCTTGCCGCTGACGAACTCGGCGACGTTCGGATAGAACAGCTCGGGCGCGTCCGTGTCGTCCTCATCCGGCTCCGTGGCGTCACCTCCGGAGTCCTCCAGCTCGTCGTCCCACTCCCCCAGGCTTTCATTCATTGGGGGCACCTGCAGCAATCCATCGGTTGCCGGCAGGGGCCGCCGGCCGCTTGGCCGGATCGTGTGCAGCGATTGATGACCGCACCGCTTCGGCCTGCGGGCCGCTCATCCAGGGCACTGTCTCCAGCAGCGCAGCCGGAGCACCGGAGGCGAACATGATTGCGCGGCCACGAGGGAACGAGGCCAGATCCGAAACGTCCAGGGTGCGTTCCTTGCGATCATCGTCGTGACTGTACGAGGTGCCTTGCTTGGAGCGGCTTTTGGTCATGTTGGAGTACCTGTACTCCCCCACCAGCTGCGCGAGTTCGTTAAGGAATTCGGCTTCGGCGACGCCGCCGCCGTAGACCTTGATGTTGGCTGCGCTCCACAGCTTGCGCATCCCGTCGCGGCCCCACACTTCCACGCCCTGGGACCAAGACTGCAAGATGGTCATCAGAACGATGCCCCTGGAGCCGTAGTGGCTGTAGAGGTTGGGCAGCTCGCGCCAGCGGCAGACGTTGGCCGCTTCGTCCAGGACGCCGACCATGGGTGTGGCGAGGCGGCCGCCGCGTGAGTGGACGGCGAGTTCTTCGGCGGCCTCGACCGTGGCCACGGTCAGCGCGGTCACGAGCGGGCCGGCGGTGCCCTTGCCTTCCTTGGAAAGGCTGTACAGCGTGCCTTTGGACCGGACGAATGCTGCCGGATCGAACTGCGGCCGCTCGTCGTTTTCGCCCTGCGGAGTCACCCAACGGGCGACCTGGCGGTTGGTGAGGCAGGATGCCATTTGCAGCGCCGTGCCGTACACGCCGCCGCGTTGCTTCTCGGGCGCGTTGACGACACCGCCGACAGCGTTCGAGGTCTGGAGAAATCCGTGGGCCTTGAGAATGTCCACCGCTTCGTCGTCCGCCGGCCTGGTCAGCCAGGTATGAACCTGTGTGATCGGCCGGCCGTCGAGAGCCGCCGCGAGCAGCAGTCCGGCCAGAAGGTCCTGACCGGCAGGATCGAAGTAGGCATCCGTTTTGGCATCCGGGCCACGGGAGCCGGCAGCGAAGTGGTCAGCCAGGCGGGCCGCCCGCACTTCGTCGGTGACGTAGGACAGGGGGTTCCACCACCAGGTGGGTTCCTCGAGGGCGACGGCCTGGGGATCGAAGACCCACACCGGCCCGTCGGCTGCGCGGACGTCGCGTGTGCCGTCAACGATGTCCCGCTTGTTGGAGGTCACTAGCGCAGCCCCCGGGGCGGCCAGGATTGCCGGGATGGCCCGCGAGGTTGTTTTACCTGTCCGAGGCCCCCAGATGTCGATGTGCATGTCTTCCCAGGAGCCGTAGACCATCTGGCCGCCCAGGACCGTCTTGCCCACCGGGACACCTGGTGAGCCTTTCACGCCCAGGCGCTCGGCCGTGGCCGTTGCTCCGCGCAGACTCAGTGCCCGCAGGTCCCGGCCCTTGGCCATGTGCTGGGCGGCGGCATCCACGCGGGACCGCTTAGAGCGGCGGCGCAGCACGGCGCGCACCACCAGGACGGCCAGGGAGACGAGGACGACGCCGAAGCCGATCAGTACCCACGTGGCGGCCGCAGGCCAGATGACCCTGTGCGTGAGCAGGCCGATGACCAGTTCGAACGGGTTGGCTGGCAGCTTTTGGCCGTCGCCGGCAATCATCGATCCCAGGTGAACGGCTCCGGTCACCGAGCCGACTCCCAGCGCCACGACGGTGATGAAGATCCAGAGCAGGATCGTCTCGCCGTCGAGCTGGGACCGCTTGCCGCTGTTTGGCGCACCCATCAGTTTTCCCCCTCGTCGTGCCAGCGCTTGTTTGTATCGTGGAGCGATTTTTCGACACTGGTTAACTTCAAGGCCACGGGAACTCCTGGCCGGCCGCCGACTTTGAAGAGGAACTTTCCCAAGCCCGGTCGGACGCGCTTGCGTGAGCCGCCGACGTCGGTCCACGACCCGGGATCGGCCCAGGAGATGAGCCGGGCCTGCTCGGCACGCGAGAGCGTGACGGCCTTGTTCAGCTTCTCCATCTCAGCCCCGGGCAGCGCCCCGCAGACGACCATGCCTGAGCGTTCCACGAAGCCGCGGGCCTTCATCCGCTCGGACTCAGTAGGCAGTGCTTCCAGGTCGCTCATGGTGTGCGTGATCATGGCCTGGCCAACTCCCTCGGTCCGGTTGAGGCGCGTGAGGGAGTCAACGCGGTCCACCATGCCTTCGCCGGACCGTAGCGCCCGCCAGAGCTCGTCCATGACGACGAAGTAGTTGCGGTGGGGCTCCAGGCCGGCATCGGCCAGGGTGTGCGCGACCTGGACGGTGGCGAACCCGGTTGACCAGCACGCCAGCAGGCAGGCCGCCTGGATGTCCCGCTGCGTGTCGGAGATCCCCGAGAGGTCGAAGACGACCGGCTTGGCGAGGTCCATCGGCTGGTCGGTGGGCTGGGAGAACATGTCCGAGAACCGGCCCGACCCGTCAAGGGAGTAGAGCGACTGGCGCAGCTGGTCGGTCGCGTCCAGGTAGCGGCTCATGTCGCCACGGTCCAGGGCGATTGCGCGCAGCTCGTCGGGGGCGTCTTTGATGACCTCGATCAGATCCCCGATCAGGGGCACGCGGTCCAGGCGTTCGTCCAGGATGTGCAGTGCCCGGTCAATCAGGGATTCCTCATGCGCGCTGGGCTTCGCGTTGCGCACGATGGTGATCAGCGCCGTGATCATGTTCAGGCGCCGGTTGTGCGAGTCGGCCATGAGCTGTTCGGCCAGTTTCTCCGCCTTCACAGCTGCAGCGAGCAGCTGCGCGGCCGCTTCCTGGTCCGCGGCCCGGCTGGCCTCTGCCCGGTGTTCTTCGGCCGAGGAAAGCAGCCGGACAGCGGCACCGGTGGCCTCGCCAGGGTCCAGGACGTTCAAGTGCCCACGGCCGGGCCCCAAGCTGATGACCTGCCCGCCCAGGGCTTCGATGAGGTCAACGTAGTCGGGCTTCAAATCGCCCAGGATCAACGGGTTGATCCCCCGGCCGGCAAGGCCCAGGACGATGTGCCGGACCAGCGTGGACTTGCCGTAGTGCGGCAGTCCGAGGACGAACATCGACGGGTTGTTGATCATGCCATGCATGAACCAGCTGATGGGATCTCCCCCGAACGGGGCTCCGGTGTCGGTGTGGACACCGATCGGCACGCCCACAATGGGGGTGCCTGACCCGCCCACGAAGGGCCACAGCCCGCAGACCTGGACGGAGGTGCCGCGCCACTCGTCGGCGGCCGTGACGTAGACGGCTTCGCCCTGGCCGCGTCCGCGCCAGCCCCGAAGGCCAGGCCGGCGGACGACGGCGGCCGGCAGCGTGCGGGTGCCGGCGGGAGTGCGCTTGTGCTTGGTCTTGCTGCCGAACATCACATGGCCTCGCGGATCTCTTCGGGCACCTTCAAATGCTTGGGCAGCACCAGGCCAAGCGGCAGCGATGCGGCAAAAGCCGAATCCTGGGAGCCGTAGACCCGGCGCATTAGCAGGCGGGCGGACGGGCCGAGGTTGCCCTCCACCACGGCCACAGCGTCATCCAAGGCGCTGGAGGACAGCACCGTGGCTGTGACGACCAAGCCGAAATTCACCAGGCCCGCCCCCTTGGCTTCTTCCGCAGCCGTGGCCGTCGCTGCGCGGGCGTCCACTAGAGCGCGCGCTGTCGGCCGGCTGGTGGATGAAGCCCGCGTCAGTGCGTTGGTCTGGTCAGACTCGACAATGGCGGCCGCCCGGCCAGACTCAATGGGCCTGTACAGCAGTGTGACGCGCTTGCGGGCGATCTCCCCGTGCGGGGCGACGAGACGGGCGAGCACGGACGCGAGGACGTGGCCGCGCGGTGCTCCGGTCATCGTCCAGGACACCGAGTGCCCCGAGTCGTGGCGGTATCTGTCCCAGCCGGCCTGATGTGCCGAAGGGCCGACCTCGCCCCAGGTCAGGTCCACGGGTGTGCCCTGGTAGTGGGCTTCATCGATCAGGCGCGCGGCCGCAGGATCGTACGCGACCCGCACGACTTCGCACAGCTCCTGAGCGTTCAGGGGCGCGCATGCGCCGGCCCCGGTGGATTCCAGCCGCTCGGTCAGGCCGGGAAGGCGGGAGGCGAGATCGCGTGCGATCTCATCGGCGGTGCGGCGCTTGCCGCCGGCCCTGGCTGCCGCGCTAAATGTCAGTGTGACCCAGGCACGGATCGTGGCCGACCCTTGCGGGTACGTTTCCAGCGCCTCTCTCAGCATGGCCTTGGCAATGGCGGGCGCATCCTCATGGATATTCGACTCGACTTCCCGGCGCAGGCGCGCCCCGGAATCCGGAGCGGTCTCTACGGTGACTGAAGCGGCCACGACGGCCGGCTCATTCGACAAGGAAGCCAGCCAGCCTCCCCAGTTGGCCACCCAAGCGTCAATCTGCTCCGGATCGACCAGAGACGCGCCGTCAGGCTGCGTGCCGAAGACCACCGTGTAATGAGCCGTGGACGGAAGGTGGATCAACGCGAACGGCCGCCCGTAGGAGTCCGCGAACTCGTAGAGCTTTGAGCCGGCGGCGATCCCGGGCAGCTGATACTCGCCCCAGGGAGTCAACCCGAGCGGCCCGGAACGGTAGAGGTTCGCCTTCTTCCGTCGCGCCGAGCGGAACGCCAGGCGGGCAAAGGCTCTTTCGCCCACGGACTTGTTGTGCTTGTCCGTCACCGAGACGACGGCCAGTGCCATGCCGAGGACGAGCAAAGCCACAAGGCCGGCGGCCCAACCACCGACGAAGAAGCAGATCACCGTGACGATAAGGCCGATGAAGAGGCCCGCGGTGGCAACGGGAACTACGACGTGCAGCTCCTGCGCAGCGCAGCCGACAAGCCCTGGCAGGTCAACCGCTTCACACCCCCGAACGGCACCAAGTAAGGACCGATGATGGAAACCCAAGCACTCGACTTCCCCAAGATCGACGCCGTCCTGCGCGCCAACGGAACCGGCGAAGTAACAATCAACGGCACTTCCCACGCGATCCAGGCCGAGGACGAGGCCGCCGTTCTCAGCCAGGCGCTGCGGCTCATCACGGATACCGCCGCGCAGCTTGGCCGGCCTGTAAGGGTCAGTACCACTGACCCGGACGGCCAGGGCCTCATCGTCGTTTCTCCCGAGGGCATCGTCAACGAAGCCGCCCCTGCCAAGCCCAGCCCCCGGAGGCAGCAAGACCCGATGCCGGGCGCCACCGCCCCTGCGCAGCAGGCACCAGCTCCCGTAGAGCTTGCCGTCAAGGAAACACCGGTCCTTGCTGCCCCCGTCACCTTCGGCGAAGCCGCCAATCGCCTCCAGAAACCCTCGACAGCCGCCAAAGCAGCTATCCCGGAACCCGTCACGCGCCGGAGCCTCAAAGAAACTTCGTTCCTGGTCAGCGCGCCCGTCCTGGAGCCCGCTACGCGCGGCTGGCGTGGCACACTGACCCGCCTGGGCTTCCGCATGGAACCCTCCCCCGAGGAACTGGCCGAGCGCGAAGATATCCGCACCGTGAGCCAGCACTGGCCAGGCCCCCGCACGGTGGCTGTCGTAAACCGCAAGGGCGGAGCGAACAAGACACCCACCGTCGTCATGCTCAGCGCGATCCTGGCCCGCTACAGCGGCGCGGCCACCGTCGCCTGGGACAACAACGAGTCCCAAGGAACACTCGGCTGGCGGACCGAGCAGGGCAACCATGCCAACAGCGTCCTAGACCTCATCGACTCATCCCAGACGCTGCTCTCCCCCAGCACCAACGCGGCCGAAATCGCCCGGTTCGTCCACCACCAGACGTCGGACAAGTTCGACGTCCTGCGCTCGGACGAGAACGAGGAAGGCGACCACGAAGTGACGGCCGAGGAAGTGGACATTGCCCACCAGGTGCTTACCCGCTACTACCGGCTAATCGTCATGGACTCCGGCAACACCGCCCGGGCAGCGAACTGGCGGCGAATGATCCACCACACCAACCAACTCGTGGTCCCTGTAACAGCCATTGAGGATCGCGCCGAGGCCGCACGCCTGACCCTCCAGACGCTCGAATCCCGAGGCGGCCACGACGCCGCGCTGGCACGGAACGCCGTGGTGATCGTCTCGGAGTCCACCGACGCCAAACGCAGCATGAGCGGTGACGCGCTCAAACGCGCCAAGGACGAGGCCCGCCGCATCGCTGACGGCTTCGCCCCGCACGTCCGTGCCGTAGTCCGCATCCCCTACGACCCCGCCCTGGTCAAAGGCCCCATCCGCTACGACGCCCTCCAGCCCGCAACACAGCGTGCCTGGCTTTCCGCCGCGGCTGCCGTTGCGAGGGGTTTCTAAATGTTGTCGGAAGCGACACGCCGTGCTGTATGCCAAGGCCGGAGCGTTTCAGAAACTAACGTGACTGACATGGCAATTCAGAAACGCGCACGCGGAGGACGACCTTCTAAAGGGGATCGTCACGTTCTGACTACCCGGCTCCCCGTTGCAGATGCAGAAAAGCTGTTCGCTGTAGCAGACCACCAAGGGCAGTCAGCTAGTGAGTTCATCGCTCATGCCGTCGCTGAAAAGCTCGCAGCCATCGACATGACGACCGTTACCGGCCAGGAGGAACTGCCTATCGGCCGCATGGCATCTTAAACGCCGAAGGCCCGCACTAGGCGGGCCTTCGTATCAAGTTCTTCCAGCTCTTCACCATCAGATCTTGGCGGGTCCCGGTGAAAGGCTCCTACTTCCACACCCTCTAGGAGGGTCCTTCAGTTATGCCCCTAAGTGTACACGCACGTCCTTTGGCGTCCACAGAAAACGCCGTGCTTCCTCCGCGTCGCCGACGCGTAAACCGCAGCCAGGAGACGACTTCAGCCGTCGTGCTGGCCGCCGTGCCGGCGGGCATGGTCCGCGCAGCCCACGGGCGGCAAACCATGGCAGCCCTCCTGCGGCACGAGAAGTTCGCCCTGTCCAACCGCAATGGCCGGGCGACCATCGTCTCCGTACTCCGTGCCCTGATCGACCGTGCCGATTACGAGAGCATGACGAGCCGACCAGGCTGGGAAGCCCTTATTAAGGCCACGGGGACGTCCAGGACGACCGTCGCCCGGGTCCTTCGACTACTGGCCGCCTGGGGCCTGATCGGCCGCGTAGCGTCCGGCAGGCAGGCCAAGTACGCCGCCGCCGGCCCGGACGGCGAACGCATTAACGAAGCAGCCGTCTATGTTCTGTGCGCACCGTCGCCGCTGGCGCTTGTTCATAAAGTTGGCACCCCTCCCGCCCTAGGCGGTTCTCACCTTAGAAAGAAAGAAATAACCCATGCACGCGCGCGAGAAAAAAACTCACTAAATGACGTGGCTCCGCCACGGCTCATTCCTGCAGGCGCCGCAAGCGGCGCACCTGCCACCCAGGTGCCATGGCGTCCAGAACTGCTATGGCCAGCCCACCGGACGCCAAAACGCCAAGTACAACGTGTGGCCGCCGCGTCCGAGATCCGCTACCGGAGCTTTCCCCTGCGTTGCATGACGGCCAAGGACGTCGCCAGCTCCTGCCGGGACTTTTTCCTGGCAGGATGGACCGTCGCAGACATTCTGCACGCCCTCGACTGGCGGCCTGACGGCACGCTGTGGCCCCACAGCGGTGCACCGGACACCAAAGAAGCCTGGCGGATGCGCGGCTGGCTGAGGCACCGCCTCAACGCCTGGCGCACCGAGGCCGGCGAGCCGCTGCGCTCCCGCGACCAGCAGGCAGCGGCTCGCGCAGCTGCTCTCCACCGCGAACAGGAGGCCCAGCACCGACGGATCCTGGAACGCCAGGCCGAACATGCAGCCCAGCTGGACGCCGGCGACTCCCCCGCCAAGGTCACCGCTATTGCGAAAATCCGCGCCATGTTCGACGCCAACAAGCGCCCCAGTGCCGGCCGGCGCGCGGCCGCGAAGCCGAACCGACCGGGTCCCCTCGATGGGTAGCCTCTCCCCCACATGTGCACAGCAAAAGCTCTACCCTCCGGGCTTTTCCTGCACACATGATGGACGACAGGAACCAACCGACCGCCTGCACACAACCGCCCAGGTCACCACGCCCAGGAACCCCACCCAACACAACCGGCGAATGTGCACAGCCTCCTGCAGTCGGCACTAGACTTCTGGCACGCTGGCTTCCGGATGGTCCCGCCTGAACGAAGGCTTGGATGTGATGCAGATGAACCAGCCAGCACCTCCACCACCATCACAGCCACCACCCTGTTGTAGGAGAAGCCATGGAAACCAGGTACGCCGCGGATATTTACGAGCAGCTCAAGACCCTTCGCCACCAGCTGGAGCAACTCGCCGACGCCGGACGGATCGTCATGAGCAGGGACAACCTGAACAGCCGGCACGACTCCGGGGACGCCCTCGCGGAAGCTTTTGGAGCCTTGGACGCTGCTATAGACGCGACATGCTGGATGGAAACCCTGGCAACTGTGGATGGAGAATACCCGCTACTTGAAAGCTGATCCGGTCCTATCTCGACGCCGATAGCGGAAGCTCTGTGCTTCCCCTGTACTGCACAGGAACTATCTATCGAGCGGAGCTGGCGAAGAGCCACCAACAGACATGGGTTCACTTGCAAAAATTGAATAGACAGCGAATCAAGTAAAGATTGTTTCGCTGTCTTTACTTGATTCACAAGTAAAAAAAGTAAAGACACGCCAGCAAGCTTCACAAGTGAAACAAGTAACGCTGTTTACGCTGGGAATACTTGCGAAAGGGAGGCTCGATGAAACACGACCTGAACCGTGGCGCGCTCAGCAGAGTGATCGCGGTAATCAACGGCAAAGGCGGGGTCTTCAAGACCAGCCTCGTCGCCAACGTGGGGGGACTCCTCGCAGAGGCTGGCTCACGCGTGCTCCTCGTGGATCTTGATCCCCAGGGCAACCTTGCGGAGGACCTGGGCTACTCCGAGCAAGGGGACGGCGGCAGGAGCTTGGCTGCCGCCCTGTGCTTCGGTGCCGAGCCAACGCTGCTTGTGAGTATCCGACCCAACCTGGACGTCATCGCCGGCGGACCCGAGCTCGACGATGCAGCAGCTTTTCTGGGAGCGAAAGCCCAAAAAGACCGCGACGCAGCCCACCTGGCGCTGGCAAAAATGCTCGCAACCGTGGCGGGGGAGTACGACCTTGTCCTACTTGATTGCCCGCCCGGCAATGAGCCGCTGCAGGCAGCGGCGGTCGCTGCCGCACGCTACGCACTGGTCCCGCTAAAAACAGACATGTCCAGCCGTAAAGGCGTCGCCGCCGTGGCAGCACGCATGGACAGTGTCGTGGGACTCAATCCATCACTCGACCTTCTGGGTGTTGTCCTTGTGGGAACCGGAACCAACTCCAAACAAGTCCACAAAGTCACCCGTGATCACCTCATTGCAGACTTCGGCACCGACGAAGTGTTGTTCCCAATGACCATCCGTCACGCAGAAGCCACTGCCCAGGCCTGCAGGGAACGGGGCATACTGGCCCACGAACTCGAACGGGAGCTCAGCAAAGCCCCGAAATGGTGGGAGGTTCTTCGCGGAGAAGCCAAGGCCACGCACGCAGGCCCAAAATCAGCGTCCAGCGTTGCAGAGGACCTGCATGCCGTCGCCATGGAAGTAACGCGGCGCGTAGCCGCCACGGAATCACAGGAGGTCAGCGCATGAGCGCCGCCCAGAGCTCCAGCCGTCCAACGCTCGGCCTACCGCCTCGCCCGACGGCAGCACCGCCGACTGCCGATGCACCGCTAGCCCGGATGCTGCCTGGCCGCCGGCAAGAGTCGGCCGCGAAGAAGGAAGAGGTCAAGGATGCCGAGACGGCGCCCATGACCGTAAGCATCCCCACCGCCATTCGCAATCGCGCCAAAGCCGCCTACAAGGCGACCAGCTACGTCGAGGGGGACAACACCTGGGCCCATTTCGTTGCGAAAGCCATCGAAGCAGAAACCCTACGGCGCGAAGCCGAACACAACCAAGGCGAGATGTACCCGGCCTGGGGGGAGAAGCTGCCCGGAGGCCGGCGACTTAAAGAGAGCTGAAAAAGATAAGTAGATAGCTATGAGCATCATTTGCAACGTCGAGCGGATCGACAACAACATGCCCTCAACATTGTCATGCACAGCTCCTGACCAGGCGCCAATGTGGACGGACGTATTCTCAGCGTTGGGAACCGTGGGGGCGACTGTGGTTGCCCTGATATTCGGCCTTATATCGCTGAGGCTGGCGCTACGAGATCACAGAGCACGCAGGCAGCAGGACATCGAAAGGTTCGAGGAAAAGTACGAGGCCGAGCAGCGACAGATTCGCAGCCAGGCTGAACGGGTAGCTTCGTGGGTGGAGGTCCGCCAGGAGTACCCAACGCACGTTGTGGTCATTCAGAACTCTTCCGATCAACCAATTTGGGAGATCGCGGTTCACTACCCCCACCTCAGCGAGGGAGAAGCCTCGTTCACCGTCATTCCAGCGAATGGCAAAAAGGAGCTACCTATGCAGCCCGTGGGAAATATATCCGAACAAGCAACAGATCTCTTCTTCCGAGACAACGCCGGAAGACTTTGGTATCGGCCCGCCAAGGCACCCGGCGAGCTTCATCTGCGCCACGAAGCAGCGTCCGGTGAAGATGCTCATGTCTCTTTGAGCGCCTAACCCAAAAACGGCCGTTTCTGACCCGCTTGCGGCGAGCCTCCAAAAAAGTCAAAAAGGTTGTGGACTTCGGAGCTCTCTGGCGGTGTTCTGGTGGCGCTCTTTGTCGTCAGTTGCCTATGACCAGGGGTGGCGCGGCTGTTTCGATGACGTCATCTGTGATGGTCGCAAGTTGGTTGATCTTTACTACAGGGATGACTTGGGGGAAGAGTCGTTCGAGGAGCCGGAAATGCCGCGGATGATTCGTTCGATTGCGGCTATTGCTTGGGCATCAATGAAGTCGCCGGCCCAGTCCTAGATTGAATCTACTGCTCTTAGTTGTAGGTGTGTCTTGTCGGGGATTTTCGGACGCACTGAAAAATGTGCCGTGAGGGCCTGTGCGTTCTCGCTCGTGGTCCTGGGTCATAACAGACCGACCAGGGGTAATCGACTGGTTAGGCCCTACTAATTCCATTGCTTTCCGGCGTGGAGCCATCGAAAGCATCGCTTTGGACCTTCCAGCGGTGCGTAATGATCGCAGCGGCAGCTACGGATAGCGGGACGAGCGGTACATGCCAGCAAATCGTTGCGGTGATGCCCGCGGCAAAGATCGCTATCGTTGTGAGCCGTTTGGTGGCCGCCAGACCGGCGATCCTCCGCCGGTGGGTGCGCACGGGATGCCAGCTCGCTCGGGCCCGTTCAGATGGGGGTTCGTGCTCGCGGATCAGGGCAACTAGGGCCGCCGGCGTACCGGTGATGCTGGCAACGCGCTCGGCCGAGATGCCACGGGCGAGCAGCCGCGGCACAAGAAGGACCCTCACGCTGGGCTGATCGCTTCGTGCCCGAGTTGGGCTGATGTCTTGCACAATGATTAATATGCACCTTGGCTGTCACGGGCGCCAGTGAGATTATCCTTCCCTTCCTGTTTCGTGGTGGTTGGACTCGCGGCGGGACCAGTCTTCGGGGATCGCGGCCTCGAGGGCATCGTCGACTGTGATGGAACCGATAATGCGGCGGTCTTCGGCGATGACCGGCATCGCCAGGAGGTTGAAGTCCGCCATGCGGGTTGTGACGTCAATGACGTCGTCGCCGGGTGAGGCGCAGACCAGGTCGTGGTCAGCGACCTCACCGAGGGTCGTAGCGGGGTCGGCCTGGACGGCGTGGACCAGGCTCAGGGTGCCCTCGAGTTTTCCGTCGGGGGCGAGGGTGTAAATCACGCTTAGAGCCTGGGGTTGGAGGAGGCTGGCTCCGCGGACCGCGGTGAGGGCGTCGGCGATGGTGGCGGTTGATGGAAGCGCGAGGAAATCGGTGCCCATGAGGCCGCCTGCTGTTAGCCCGTGGTAGCCCAGGAGCCGGTGGACAACGGCTCGGTGGGGTTCGGGCAGCAGATCCAGGACAGGGGAGCGGCGCTCCTGTGGGAGGTCCATGAGCGCGTCGGCGGCGTCGTCGGCCTGCATGCGTCCGAGGACTTCGGCGACCTCAGCGTCGGTGCGGTCCCGGAAGAGTTCCGACTGGGAGTCCTCGTCCAGTTCTTCGAAGACATCGGCCTCGAGCTCGGGATCTTTGTGAACCTCGGCCAGGAGTTCGTTTTGTTCGTTTCCGGTGGCCTCTTCGATGATGTCGGCGATCTGGGCCGGCTTCAGTGCGGGGATCCGCCCGGTAACGGCGCGTACCTGGGCGGATCCTGCATGGCCGATGAGCGGTTCGAAGTCCTTCCAGTCCCGCTGCGGGTGTGCCGCGTGGCGGGACCCGAGGCTGAGCCACCGGCGACGGTGAACGTCCAACCCGGTCGCTGCCCATCCGTCCAGGACAGGCGTGAGGTAAATGTCGTAGGCTTTCACGAACGCTGCCCGGGAGACGTCGATGAGGCGATGTCCGAGGACGTCCTCGGAGAGGAGGACTTCGCCGTCGCGCCTGCGGAACTCGCCCACGTCGCCGGTGCTCACGGCAAGCTGAACGCGGGTGGACTCGAGGACGGCCAGGTTGGTCGCTGCGACAAATACCCGGGTGTTGCCGACGGCGACGACGAGGCCGGTGAGGAGGGGGTAGTCGCCGTGACGGAGGCGGACGATGAGGTCTGCCAGGGTTCCCATGCGGTGTCCGTCGACGTCGGTGACGGGTTGACGTAGGAGGGTGGAGAGGGACTGTGTTGCGGTCGGCGCTGCGGTGGTCATCAAGGGCCTTTCGTGCTCAAAAAGCGTCTGGGGGTGACTTTATGTCATTGGGGGCAGGTTTGAGAGATGCTGTTATGAGCCCGCGAGGGCGAGCTGCACGACACGGACGATGACCAGGATCATCGCCACGAGCAGGTAGAGGCGCAGGACGCTCAGACCCGCCCTTCTGGCTGTGGAAAGCTGGGGCCGCCGCAGCAGGGCAAGCGGTGGCATCCGCCACTCCGAGCGCTGGGACTGGTCTAGCTGCTCGGGAACCACAAGTTTGCCCGTGGCCCGTGCCCGTGCACGGACCACCACGAGCGCGACGGCTGCCAGGACGGCCAGGACGGCACCGCCGCCAAGGATCTCCAGGATCGTCGTTCCGTCGATGTCCGGGAAGAGAACCGCCGCGGTGAGAACGACGGAAAGGATCACGAGAACAGCGATAACTGCCGAGGTGAAGATGTTCATGCCGCGTCCGTTAACCCAGGGCCCCATGACTTCCTTGTCGTTGCAAAGCAGTAACAGGAACACCGTCGCGGAAGGCAGCAACACGCCGGCGAGCACCTGCACGCCCACGGTGAGCAGGCCAAGGGGGCTACCCGGGATGATGACGATCACCGCGGAGAGAAGGATGAGGGCTGCGAAGGCTGCGTAGAAGCCCTTGGCTTCACTGGGCTTGCGATGCAGGGAGTGCTTCAGCCCGAGAACATCGCCCAATGCGTAGGACGTCGACAGTCCAACAGCAGCGGCGCCGATGATTGAGGCGTCGATGAGGGCCAGTGCAAACAGTATCCCCGCGGCGTGACCCACATATTTCCCCAAACCCTCCGCCACACCGCCGGCGTCGGTGAAGTGCCCGAACTCCGGCCGACCCCCGAAAGTGAAGGCGGTGAAGGAAATGATCGCCGCAGCGCTGAGGATCACGATGCCGATTCCAAGCCACAGATCCACGCGTTCGTACTTCATGTAGCGGGGTGTGATCCGCTTGTCGATCACATAAGACTGCTGGAAGAACAGCTGCCATGGGGCGATGGTGGTGCCCACTACAGCGATGATCAGCAGCGTGACGTCGGCGATGTCGGAGCCTGCCGGGATGCCGGGGACCACGAAGTCGTGAGCCATCTGTCCGTAGTCCGGGCCGGCCATGAAGAAGACGGGAACGAGCAGGAGTGAGCCGATGATCAGGGCCATGCAGACCCGTTCGAAACGCTGGAATGAACCCGTGCTGGCCGCGCCTATGACGAACAGGGCAGAGACGACCACACCCGCCACCTTGGGCACGCCAAGGTAGTCGAGTCCAATCGAGATTCCGATGAACTCCGTGACGATCGTGAGCGCATTGAGGATGAACAGGTCAATGGCGCTGAACGCTCCCCAAAACTTTCCGAAGCGTTCGAGGATGAGTCGGGCGTGGCCCACTCCGGTCACCACACCCAGGCGCAGCACCATCTCCTGGTTGACGAACAGGACAGGAACCAAAAGCAGCAGCGTCCACAAAAGGGACGTCCCGTAGTTCTGCCCGGCCTGGGTGTAGGTGCCGAAGGCACCGGCGTCGTTGTCGCCGACCATGACGATCAGGCCAGGACCGACGATCGCGAGCAGGGTCTTCAATCGCCTCTTCCAGCTCGACTGAGCCGAGGAATCCTCCAGCCGGATGGTTCCAAAGGCGCCCTTAATGTCGCCCACGTGGGCAGAGTCGAGGACTGCTGAGGTTCTGCCGTCGGCCGGGAGTGCGGGAGCGGCAGGTAGGGACCGGCCCGGTGGGGTCGTCTTGTTCATGGGGATCTTGGGCATGGGAAACCAGCTTTCCTCCCGGCGGTGGCCGGGCGGTTGTGAAGCGGGCACGCCGGAAGCCCTGTAAGGGCCATCATCGGCATGCTGAGTGAAGGGTGGACCGCGCTGAAGTCCGGTCAGGACTTAAATGAGGAGGGGGTACTATCGCCACTCGCCACGGCGAACCACCTCCTGGGCATCGACATCGTGTGCCTGCAGAGGCTCGGTCAGAGCGACCGGGCCCTTCCTCGTAAGACCTTCAGCACTCCGCGTCGTGACCCCCGGCCCAATGCCGGGGGAGCCAATCGGGGTTGCCCCTTAGTCCGGGGGAACCTGTCCTGACCCGTGGCGTCTCTCGACGTTGGGGGTCGCTGGCGTTTGTACGCGAAGGAGCCTCAGCTAACAAACGGCACCTTGCGTCGCTCATGATACACACAAAACCTTAAGCAAAAATGACAAGCTGCCGGCCGTCTCCAACGGGCCGGTCCTGTCCCCGATTTCGCATCCGTTCCCAGGACGGAATATAGCCGCCCCTGGGCCAGCACTCTCCTGAGCATGTCTCATAAAACAAAAACGGCCCTTTTTGCCTGTGTCGCCGGCGAAGCTCGAAACCCCTCCCATGTGACTTTCGGCAGTAAATGGCGGCTTTTTCACGGCACTGTTTGGCGGCGCCCTGCCTGGAATGAGAGCCCGGGCGTCCACCGGGTTCCATTGCACATGAGTCCTTGGCCGTGCACTGCC
Source organism: Pseudarthrobacter defluvii (assembly GCF_030323865.1). Lineage (NCBI taxonomy): Bacteria > Bacillati > Actinomycetota > Actinomycetes > Micrococcales > Micrococcaceae > Pseudarthrobacter > Pseudarthrobacter defluvii. The sequence goes on from NZ_CP066365.1 coordinate 35,022, forward strand.
GGGCAGGTTTTGCACTAAGTGCAAACCTGCGCGTAGGCTTTTTCCATGAGTGGTTCTCCGGGCACTGTCCGCCCCGTGCAGCTCGGGTGGGAAGCGAATAAAGCCGCGACCCGCAAAGCAATTGTGGAGACGGCGATGAATCTGGTCCGTACGAAGGGGCCAGCCGGGTTTACAGTGGACGACATCGCAGAGGCCGCGGGGGTGTCACGTCGTACTTTCTTCAACTACTTTCCCAGTCGCGAGGCGGCCCTCGTGGTCAGTATCGAGGAGTTCCTGGACCACGCAGCGGACCAGTTCCTGTCCCGGCCGGCGCAGGAACCGCTGGTCGAGTCCATGTACGAGGTGCTGATTGCCCTGGCCGATCCCATTCATCTGGCCGCGATGGCCGAGGTATACGGACTGGCCGGGACTGACGCGCAAATGAACCGGTTCCAGCTCCAGGGCTGGGAGAACTGCGCCGAGAGGCTGGTCACCGCCATCAGTCAACGCCCGGGGGCAGAACCCGCCCCCCTGTATGCCAGCGCCCTGGTCAGTTCGGTGCTCGCCTCCGGGAAAGCTGCGTTGTCCGAGTGGTACCGCCGCACCGGCGGTGACGTTACCGAGGAATCCCTGACGCTTCTGCGCCAGCTCCTTGTTGACGTGGTCGGATACCTGCGCCACGGCTTCACCCTATAACCAACCCCTTTTATCAGAACGGCTGAAATCCATGGCATCCCTGCTTTATCATCTGGGCCGGCTGGCCTATCGGCGCCGTTGGTGGGTCCTGGCTCTGTGGACCGCCGTGGTGCTTGGCACCGGCGGCGCTGCTATCGCGTTCCAAGGGACCATGAGTAACAACTTCAGCATTCCGGGCACGGAAAGCCAGCGCGTCCTGGACCAGCTCGAAAAGGAACTGCCCCAGGCGGCCGGCGGCAGCGGCGCCGTGGTATTCCATGCCCCGTCCGGCAGCTTCACCCCCGCCCAGAAGCAGGCCATCGGAGACGCCCTGGCCCGGCTGAAGGACATCCCGGAAGTCCAGGCGGCTGCCAACCCCTTCGAACTGCAGAGCCAGATCGACGCCGGATCGGCCCAGCTCGCCGAGGGCAAGGCCCAGCTGGAAAATGCCAAGAAACAAATCACTGAAGGCCGCCAGCAGCTGGATGCGCAGCAGGCACAACTGGACGCCGCTGCGGCCGCCGGGGTCCCGGGCATGGACCAGGCCCTCGGCCAGTTGAAAATGGCCCGCGACCAGCTGGACGCCGGCGCGAAAGAAATCGCCGCCAACGAGGAAGCTTTGGCATTGGGCCAGCGCAAGCTGGACGCCTCAGCCGGGATGAGGACCGTGTCCGCCGACGGAAAATCAGCCGTCACACAGATCCAGTTCACCGAGTCCATCTACGAAGTCAAGCCCGAAGTCCGTGAAGAGGTGAAGGAAACCATCACGTCGGCCACTGCTTCCGGGGTGGACGTGTATCTGAGCCAGAGCATCACCCAGGACGTCTCCGAAGTCCTCGGCACCGCAGAAATCATCGGTGTGGGCGTCGCGGCCCTTGTCCTGATCGTCATGCTCGGAACCCTGGTCGCTGCCGGACTGCCGCTGTTGATGGCCATCATCGGCGTGGCCGTCGGTGTCGGCGGAACCTTCGCGCTCTCGGGCGTTATCGAAATGGCGTCCGTGTCGGTATTCCTCGCCCTGATGCTCGGACTGGCCGTGGGCATCGATTACTCACTCTTCATCGTCAACAGACACCGGACCCAACTGCTACACGGTATGACTATGGAGGAATCCGTGGCCCGGGCCACGGGAACCTCAGGAAATTCGGTCCTGTT